>JAJXVK010000071.1 GCA_021782155.1 Pseudomonadota bacterium | reverse complement strand
CGCGGTTGACCACGAAGGCCTTGATCGCGGCGGCGCAGGCGCTGGGCTTCCTGAACCAGAAGCCGATCAGCAGGTACGAGGCGAGGCCCACCCCTTCCCATCCGAAGAACATCTGCACCAGGTTGTTGGCGGTCACCAGCATCAGCATGGCGAAGGTGAACAGCGACAGGTAGGCGAAGAACCGCGGCTGGTCCGGGTCTTCCTCCATGTACCCCCACGAATAGAGGTGGACGAGCGCCGAGACGCTGGTGACCACCACCAGCATGACAGCGGTCAATGCATCGACGCGCAGTTCCCAGTTGAACGTCAGCGTGCCCGAGGCGACCCACTTGAGCACCGGGGTGACGCTCGCTTCGGCGCTTCCGGCCAGGAAGCTGATGAAGATCGGCCACGACAGCGCGCAGGCGATGAACAGCGCGCCGGTGGTGACGACCTTCGCCGGCACGTTGCCGATGGCGCGGTTGCCCAGCCCCGCGACGATCGCGGCCAGCAGCGGGAGGAAGACGATGAAGAGGATCGGGTGCAACGGATTATCCCTTCATCCGGTTGACGTCGTCCACCGCGATCGTGCCGCGGCGGCGGAAGTAGATGACGAGGATGGCAAGGCCGATGGCCGCCTCGCCGGCCGCCACGGTCAGCACGAACATCGCGAAGATCTGTCCCGTCAGGTCGTGCAGGAAGGCGCTGAACGCGACGAGGTTGAGGTTCACCGCCAGCAGGATCAGCTCGATCGACATCAGGATGACGATCACGTTCTTGCGGTTGAGGAAGATGCCGAGCACGCCGAGCACGAACAGGATCGAGCTCACGGCGAGATAGTGTTCGATCCCGATCACAGCTGGACCCCCTTGCCGACTTCCGGCTTGACGTTGCGCGTGGCGTCCTGCGGACGGCGCGCCACCTGCCTGGAAACATTCTGCCCGCGGCTGTCGGGGCGCTGGCGGTGCGTCAGCACGATCGCGCCGATCATCGCGACGAGCAGGATGATGCCCGCCGCCTCGAACAGGAAGATGTAGCGCGTGTAGAGCAGCGCGCCGATCGCTTCGGTGTTGGTCGTGCCGAGCGAAGGCGCCGCTGAACCGTCGGGCGTGCCCAGCGTGAGCCCGCCCGCGCTGCGCACGACAAGGCCGACGAACAGTTCGACGAACAGCACCGCGGCGAGCGCCAGCCCGAGCGGGAAGTTGCGCACGAAGCCCGCGCGCAGCTCGGCGAAGTCGATGTCGAGCATCATCACCACGAACAGGAACAGCACCGCGACCGCGCCGACATAGACGATGACGAGCAGCATCGCGATGAACTCGGCGCCGACCAGCACCATCAGCCCCGCCGCATTGAAGAACGCGACGATCAGCCACAGCACCGAATGCACCGGGTTGCGCGACAGGATGACGAGCGCGCCCGCGACCAGCATGAGCCCTGCGAACAGGTAAAAGGCGATTTCCTGGATCATGACCCCTGTTTCCTCGCGCGCCGTTACCGGTAGGATGCGTCGGCTTCAAGGTTCGCGGCGATGGCCCGCTCCCACTTGTCCCCGTTCGCCAGCAGCTTGGCCTTGTCGTAGAGCAGTTCCTCGCGCGTCTCGGTCGCGTATTCGAAGTTCGGCCCCTCGACGATCGCATCGACCGGGCAGGCTTCCTGGCAGAAGCCGCAGTAGATGCATTTCGTCATGTCGATATCATAGCGCGTGGTGCGGCGGCTGCCGTCCTCGCGCGGTTCGGCCTCGATGGTGATCGCCTGTGCCGGGCAGATCGCCTCGCACAGCTTGCACGCGATGCAGCGCTCCTCGCCGTTGGGATAGCGGCGCAGCGCGTGCTCGCCGCGGAAGCGCGGGCTCAGCGGGTTCTTCTCGAACGGGTAGTTGATCGTCGCCTTGGGCTTGAAGAAATACTTCAAGGTCAGCCAGTGCGCCTTCACGAACTCCCAAAGGGTGAAGCTCTTGATGAGCTGAGCGACACTCATGAAAAATGCCCCGTAAGCATCAGGTAGCCGCTGACCACGAAGACGAACAGCAGCGAAAGCGGCAGGAAGATCTTCCAGCCCAGGCGCATCAGCTGGTCATAGCGGTACCGCGGGACGGTGGCCTTGACCCAGCCGAACATGAAGAAGAACACGCAGATCTTGAGCAGCAGCCAGACGATCCCGGGCACCAGATACAGCGGTGCCCAGTCGACTGGCGGCAGGTATCCGCCCCAGAACAGCGTGGCGTTCAAGGTGCACATCAGCAGCACGTTGGCATATTCGCCCAGCCAGTAGAGCGCGAAGGCCATCGAGGAATATTCGGTCTGGTAGCCCGCGACCAGCTCGCTTTCCGCCTCGGTCAGGTCGAACGGCGTGCGCTGGCATTCGGCGAGGCCGGAGATGAAGAACATCACCCACAGCGGGAACAGCAGCGGGTTGAGCGCAAAGGCGTTGACCACGCCGAGGATATGACCCTTCTGCGCCTGCACGATGTCGTTCATGTTGAACGTGCCGGCCCACAGCACCACGCAGATCAGGATGAAGCCGATCGAGACTTCGTAGCTGATCATCTGCGCCGAGGCGCGCATGGCCGAGAAGAACGGGTACTTCGAGTTCGACGACCAGCCGGCGATCACCGTGCCATAGACACCGAGCGAAGAGATCGCGAGCACGTAGAGCAGGCCCACGTTGATATCGCCGAGGATCGCGCCCGAGTTGAACGGGATCACCGCCCAAGCCGAAAGCGCCACCGTGAAGGTGATGATCGGCGCGATCAGGAACAGCCCCTTGTTCGATGCCGCAGGGATGATCGTCTCCTGCAGCATGACCTTGAGGCCGTCTGCGAAGGACTGCAGCAGGCCGAACGGGCCGACCACGTTGGGTCCGCGGCGCAGCGCCATGAAGGCCCACAGGCGGCGCTCGGCATAGATCACCATGGCGACCGCAAGCATCAATGGCAGCGCGATCAGCAGCACGCCGCAGATCGTGGCGACGAACCACGCCCACTCGTAGCTCATGCCGAGGACTTGGAAGAATTGGGTCATTCCGCGGCCTCCGCGAAAGTCTCGCCATGGAGCAGTTCGGCCGAGCAGCGCTGCATCGTCGGGCTCGCCCGGCAGATGGCGTTGGTCAGGTAGCGGTCCTTGATCGGGTAGGCTATCATGCCTTCGGGCTTCACGACCTTGGGCGCCTCGGGCAGCGCTCCGTAGCCCGCGAGGCCTTCGGTGCCCAGCGCGGGCACTTCGGCGATCATCGCCGCGCGCAGAGCATCGAAGCTGTCGAAGCCGACCGAAACGCCCAGCGCATCGGCCATGGCGCGAAGGATCGTCCAGTCCTCGCGCGCATCGCCCGGCGCGAACACGGCCTTCTCGGCGTATTGCACGCGGCCCTCGGTGTTGACGTAGGTGCCGTCCTTCTCGGTGAAGGCGGCGGCCGGCAGCACGACGTCGGCCGCATGCGCGCCCTTGTCGCCATGGTGACCGATATAGACGATCATGCTGCCGGCGAACTTGGTGTAATCCACCTCGTCCGCGCCGAGCGCGATCACCATCCTGGGCTTGGCCGCGACGATGTCGGCGATGCCGCCCGCCTGCGCGTAGCCGAGCATCAGCCCGCCCATCCGCGCGGCGGAGAAGTGGAGCACGTTGAAACCGTTCCAGCCATCGCGTACCAGCTTGAACTTCTCGGCAAAGGCGAGCCCCGCTTCGATGCCGCCCTTGGCCGCGCCCGCGCCGCCGACGATGATCGCCGGACGCTCGGCCGCCTTGAACGCGTCGCTCACTTCCTTGGGCAGCTTGGCAATCACCGCGATGTCGTCGCCCAGGAAGGTCGCTGCGTAGGTCGTCTCCCACTCGGGACCGACCACGAAGACCTTCGCGCCCTTCTTCGCCGCCTTGCGCAGGCGCACGTTGACCAGCGCGGCCTCGTCGCGGACCTGGCTGCCCACGATCAGGATCGCGTCGGCGTTCTCGATCCCGGCGAACGTGGTGTTGAAGTTCACCGCCGCGAGGTTGGTGCAGTCATAGGCAAGGCCCGTCTGGCGGCCTTCGAGCAGGCTCGAACCCAGCGCGCCGGCCAGCTTCTTCGCCGCGAACATCGTCTCGCAATCGACCATGTCGCCCGCGATCACCGCGACCGAGGAACCGGGATTGATCTTGCCGATCGCCGCGAAGGCTTCAGCCCAAGTCGCCGCCTGCAGCTTGCCGTCGAGGCGCAGCCACGGCTTGTCGAGACGGCGGCGGGTGAGGCCGTCGACGCAGAAGCGGCCCTTGTCGGTCAGCCACTCCTCGTTCACGTCGTCGTTGACGCGCGGGAGGATGCGCAGCACCTCGCGGCCGCGGCTGTCGACGCGGATGTTCGCGCCGACCGCGTCCGAGACGTCGATCGACAGCGTCTTCTTGAGCTCCCACGGCCGGGCCTCGAAGGCATAGGGCCGCGAAGTGAGCGCGCCGACCGGGCACAGGTCGATCACGTTGGCCGAAAGCTCGTGCTTCGCCGCGCCTTCGAGGTAGGTGCTGATCTGCATGTTCTCGCCGCGATAGAGCGCGCCGATCTCGTCCACCCCGGCGATCTCTTCCGAGAAGCGCACGCAGCGGGTGCAGTGGATGCAGCGGGTCATCACCGTCTTGATCAGCGGGCCCATGTACTTCTCGGTCACCGCGCGCTTGTTCTCGTCATAGCGCGAGGCGCCGCGGCCATAGGCGACCGACTGGTCCTGCAGGTCGCACTCGCCGCCCTGGTCGCAGATCGGGCAATCGAGCGGGTGGTTGATGAGGAGGAACTCCATCACCCCTTCGCGCGCCTTCCTGACCATCTCGCTGTCGGTGCGGATTTCCTGCCCCTCGGTGGCCGGGAGCGCGCACGAAGCCTGCGGCTTGGGCGGCCCGGGCTTCACTTCGACGAGGCACATCCGGCAGTTGCCGGCGATGCTCAGCCGCTCGTGATAGCAGAAACGGGGGATTTCCTTGCCGGCCAGCTCGCACGCCTGCAGGACCGTAGCGCCTGCCGGGACTTCGAGCTCAACGCCATCTACGGTAAGTTTTGGCATCAGGGTTGACCTGTATAGCTGGGGGCGGCCGGCGCGACGAAGCGTTGCCACATTCCTTCGGCGGCAAAGCTGCGAATGCTTTGTGCGGTGAACGAAAGCGTCTGGCCCTTGGCAAGGCACGCCCCCAGCGCGGGCACGAGCGCGCGCGCGGCAGCGTTCTCTTCGGCGGTGCCCGGCTTCGTCCTGAGCAACGCATCGGCATTGGCCGGATCGGTCGTCGCCACGCAGTCCTCGAATTGCGCGAGCCCCCTTGCAACGGGAAGTTCGTCGCCTGTCGCGACAAAAGTCCGGGCAGGAATGACGGCCCCTTCCGGAGCCGCCAGATAGGCCGGGCGTCCGGCGAGGTAGGCCTGCTCCGAGAGAAGGCCACGGATCGATGATGTCGACATGAAGAACGTCGACTCCAGCGTCATTCCGTTCATCGTGTCGCCAAGGCACTGATCGATCACGAGGTAGGTGCCGATGCTGTGGCTGCCATCGGGCTTGACGTATTCCTTGTCATCGCTGTGGCGCAGGAACCAGTCGACACGGTCTGGCACGCTTTTCTGGACGCACAAGGCGATGTAGTTGGTCTGCAGCCGCTGGCGCGCTTCGTCGGTCACCTTCGGCTTCTGCTTGAAGCGCGTCCCGACTTGCGAGCCGTCGTCAGGACGGTTCGGGTCATCGTGCGCGAGCGCCGCACCGGCGGCGAGGAGGCCCCCCGCGCCGAGGCTGAGCGCTGCCAGTTGGACGCAAATGCCCTTCACTCCGCCGCCTCCCGCACGTTATCGGCAATCCGGCGCTCGATTTCGGGGCGGAAGTGCCGCAGCAGGCCCTGGATCGGCCACGCCGCCGCATCGCCCAGCGCGCAGATGGTGTGGCCTTCGACCTGCTTGGTCACTTCGTAGAGCAAGTCGATCTCGGCCGGGTCGGCATCGCCCGTCTCGAGCCGCTTCATCACGCGCCACATCCAGCCCGTGCCTTCGCGGCACGGCGTGCACTGACCGCAGCTTTCGTGCTTGTAGAAATAGCTCAGCCGGCTGATCGCCTTCACGATGTCGGTGGACTTGTCCATCACGATCACCGCCGCGGTGCCGAGGCCCGAACCGACCGCCTTCAGGCCGTCGAAATCCATCGGCGCGTCCCAGATCTCGGCGGCCGGCACCAGCGGGACCGACGAGCCGCCGGGGATTACCGCGAGCAGGTTGTCCCTGCCGCCGGTTATGCCGCCGCAGTGCTTCTCGATCAGCTCGCTGAACGGGATGCTCATCGCCTCTTCGACGACGCAGGGCTTGTTCACGTGACCGCTGATCTGGAAGAGCTTTGTGCCCTTGTTGTTCTCGCGTCCGAAGCTCGAGAACCAGGCCGCGCCGCGCCGCATGATCGTGGGCGCGACCGCGATCGATTCGACGTTGTTGACCGTGGTGGGGCAGCCATAGAGCCCCGCGCCGGCCGGAAACGGCGGTTTGAGGCGCGGCTGGCCCTTCTTGCCTTCGAGGCTTTCGATCATCGCGGTCTCTTCGCCGCAGATGTAGGCGCCCGCGCCGCGGTGGACGAAGACGTCAAAGTCATAGCCCGACCCGCTGGCGTTCTTGCCGATGAGGCCCGCCGCGTAGGCTTCCTTGACGGCGGCCACCAGAGTTTCGGCCTCGCGGATATATTCGCCGCGGATATAGATGTAGGCCGCGCGCGCGCGCATCGCGAAGCCCGCGACCAGCGCGCCTTCGATCAGCTTGTGCGGATCGTGACGGATGATCTCGCGGTCCTTGCACGAACCGGGCTCGGACTCGTCGGCGTTGATGACGAGGAAGCTCGGACGGTTGGGGTCCGGCTGCTTGGGCATGAACGACCACTTGAGGCCCGTGGGGAAGCCCGCGCCGCCACGGCCGCGCAGTCCCGAGGCCTTGATCTCCTCGACAATGGCGTCGGCGCCCTTGGCGAGGATGTCCTTCGTGTTGTCCCAGTCGCCGCGCATGCGCGCCGCGTCGAGGTTCCACGGCTGGTAGCCGTAGACGTTGGTGAAGATGCGATCCCTATCCTCAAGCACCGCGCTTCTCCCCCTTGAGAATACGACGATAGATGAACGCCCAGGCCACTCCGCCCGCGATCGCGGCCGGAACGAGGCCGAGCCACTCGGCCTGCTCGAGCCAGCGGCCCTGCGAGGCGCGGGTGATGAGCGCAAAGATCGGCACGAAGCTCACACCCCAGATCAGACCGGTGCGCAGCGGGTGCGCTTCGAGGCTGTCGAAGCCTGCCATCACCACTCACCCCTGTAATCGTGGTTTTCGGTGACCATCGCGGTGAGCGTCGTCGGCCCGCCGCTTGGTTCCACGGTGTGGCGGCCCGGCTCCTGCGTACCCGCCTTTGGCGTCTCGCCCTTGGCCAGGGCATTGAGCACCGCGTCGAGCCGGTCGGGCGTCAGGTCCTCGTAGTTATCGTCGTTTATCTGGACCATCGGCGCCGAAGCGCAGTTGCCCATGCACTCGACCTCGGTCAGCGTCCAAAGGCCGTCTTCCGAGGTGTACCCCTTGGCCATGCCGCGCTGCTTGCACGCCATGATGATGTCTTCCGCTCCGCGCAGCATGCACGGCGTGGTGCCGCAGACCTGCACATGGAAGCGGCCGACGGGCTGGAGGTTATACATGGTGTAGAAGCTCGCGACCTCGAGCACGCGGATCACCGGCATGTCGAGATAGGCCGCGACGTATTCGATCACCGGGATCGGCAGCCAGCCTTGCGTCCGGGTCTCTTCGCCGACTTGCCGCTGGGCATAGTCGAGCAGCGCCATCACCGCCGAGCGCTGGCGCCCTTCGGGATAGTGCGCAATCTGCTCCTTCGCCTTCGCGTCCCATTCGGGGGTGAAAGCGAAACCGCCCCAGCGCGCGCGCAGTTCGGGGCTGTCGGGTTCGGGATGACGGTCGGCCATTAGCGAACGAACTCCACGCGAGAGCACTTGTCGCCCTCGAACGAGTAGACTGCGACCACGTCGAACGGTTCGACCGGTTCCGAGCCATCGCTGGACGGGCCGCGCGTTACGTGTTCGCGGAAGATGACATAATCGCCGATCGCCTGGCGCTCGACGATTTCGGCCCGGTTCTGCGGCCATTTCGCGAAGGCGGCGGCAAGGCCCGAACGCGTGCCTTCCCTGCCTTCGCGCACCACGGCGCCGCGATAGTTTGCTTCGCAGGCATCGTCGGTCATGAACGACACATAGGTGTCCGCATCCTGCGCGTTGTAGGCGGCAATCATCGCCTCGGCGGTCGCAAGCCTGCTCACCGGTCGCACTCCCCGAACACCACGTCGATCGCGCCGAGGATCGCGGTTGCGTCGGGCAGCATGTGGCCCTTGCTCATGAAGTCCATCGCCTGGAGGTGCGAGAAGGCGGTTGGGCGGATCTTGCAGCGGTACGGCTTGTTCGAGCCATCCGAGACGAGATAGACGCCGAATTCGCCCTTGGGGCTTTCGGTCGCGACGTAAACCTCGCCCTCGGGGACGTGGAAGCCCTCGGTGTAGAGCTTGAAGTGGTGGATCAGCGCTTCCATCGAACTCTTCATCTCGCCGCGCTTGGGCGGCGACACCTTGCGATCGGTGCTGGCGATGGGGCCTTCGGGCATCTCGGCCAGGCACTGCTTCATGATCCGGGCCGACTGGTGCACTTCCTCGACCCGGACCATGAAACGGTCGTAGCAGTCCGAGTTGGTGCCGACGGGGATCTCGAAGTCCATGCGGTCATAGACGTCGTAGGGCTGGCTCTTGCGCAAGTCCCAGGGGATGCCCGCGGCGCGGATCATCGGGCCAGAGAAGCCCCAGGCGAGCGCATCCTCGCGCGATACCCTGGCGATGTCGACATTGCGCTGCTTGAAGATGCGGTTGTCGACCACCAGGCTCATCGCGTCGCCGAACAGCTTCGGCAAGCGCGTGTCGAGCCAGTCGGCGATGTCGGTCAGCAGCTTGAGCGGCACGTCCTGATGCACGCCGCCGGGTCGGAACCATGCCGAGTGCATGCGCGCGCCCGAGGCGCGCTCGAAGAAGTTGAGGCAGTCCTCGCGGATTTCGAACACCCACAGGTTCGGCGTCATCGCGCCCACGTCCATGACGTGCGAGCCGATGTTGAGCATGTGGTTGCAGATGCGCGTCAGCTCGGCGAACAGCACGCGCAGGTACTGCGCGCGCAGCGGAACCTCGAGGTTGAGCAGCTTCTCGATCGCGAGGACGTAGCTGTACTCCATCCCCAGCGGCGAGCAGTAGTCGAGCCGATCGAAATAGGGCAGCGCCTGCAGGTAGGTCTTGTGCTCGATCAGCTTCTCGGTGCCGCGGTGGAGCAGCCCGACGTGCGGATCGATGCGCTCGATGATCTCGCCGTCGAGCTCCATCACCATGCGCAGCACGCCGTGCGCCGCGGGGTGCTGGGGGCCGAAGTTGATCGTGTAGTTGGTGATGACCTCGTCGCCGGTGGTGGGCGACTGTTCGAGCTGCATGCTCATTTCGCGCCTCCCTCGGCGGCCTTCTCATCGCCCGGAAGCACGTATTCGGCGCCTTCCCACGGGCTCATGAAGTCGAACTGGCGCAGGTCCTGCGCGAGCTGGACCGGCTCATAGACCACGCGCTTGTCTTCCTCGGAATAGCGCAGTTCGACATAGCCGGTGAGCGGGAAGTCCTTGCGGAACGGGTGCCCTTCGAAGCCGTAGTCGGTGAGGATGCGGCGCAGGTCCGGGTTGCCGGCGAAGAGCACGCCGTACATGTCGTAGACCTCGCGCTCGAGCCAGCCCGCGTTGGGCCACAGCGTGGTCACGGTCGGCACCTGGGTCTCTTCCGAAGCGGTCACCTTGCACAGCAGGCGGTGGTTCTTCGTGACCGAGAGCAGCATGTAGACGACCTCGAAGCGCTCGACCCGCGAGGGGTAGTCGACGCCCGCCATCTCCATCAGCTGCTGGTATTCATGCCCGTCGCGCAGCAACCGCAGCGCGTCTTCGATGCGGTCGCGCGCGATCGTCAGCACGATCTCGCCATGCTCTTCCTTGCTGGAAACGACCATGTCGCCCAGTGCGGCGCAGAGCGTGTCCCTGACGCCGTCGTTCGAGGACCACTTCGGCGCGGCGTGGAGAACTTCAGCCATGTGCCTTCCTCAACGCTCGAGCGTGCCGACGCGGCGGATCTTCCGCTGCAGCTGCATCACGCCGTATAGCAGCGCCTCGGCGGTCGGCGGGCAGCCGGGCACGTAGATGTCGACCGGCACGATGCGGTCGCAGCCGCGCACCACCGAATAACTGTAGTGATAGTACCCGCCGCCATTGGCGCACGAGCCCATCGAAATGACGTACTTGGGCTCCGACATCTGGTCGTAGACCTTGCGCAGCGCCGGGGCCATCTTGTTGCACAGCGTGCCGGCGACGATCATCACGTCGGACTGGCGCGGCGAGGCGCGCGGGGCGACGCCGAAGCGTTCCATGTCGTAGCGCGGCATGTTGACGTGAATCATCTCGACCGCACAGCAGGCGAGGCCGAAAGTCATCCACCACAGCGAGCCGGTGCGGGCCCACTGGAACAGCTCTTCGGTCGAGGTGACGAGGAAGCCCTTGTCCGAAACCTGCGAATTGAGGTCGTTGAAGAAGGCCTGGTCGGGCGGGGTCGCGGCACTGCCGGGGGCGGCCGGGTTGACGATCGTGCTCATTCCCAGTCCAGAGCTCCCTTTTTCCACGCGTAGGCGAAGCCGATCACCAGTTCGAACAGGAAGACCATCATGGTGGTCCACCCGGCCCATCCGGTGTCGCGCAGGCTGACCGCCCACGGAAACAGGAACGCGGCTTCGAGGTCGAAGACGATGAACAGGATCGCCACGAGGTAGAAGCGCACGTCGAACTGGCTGCGCGGGTCCTCGAACGCGGGAAAGCCGCATTCGTACTCGCTCAGCTTCTCCGATGTCGGGTTGTGAGTCCCCGTGAGATAGGAGACCCCCATCGGCGCGAATACGAAGAAGGCCGAAAGTGCAAGAGCGATCCCGATGAAGATCAGGATCGGCAGATATTGTGAAAGATCGACCAAGGGCTGACTCGTCGTGGCTCGAGATATGCCACGCGCCCTAGTCCCGCCATTCCGACCGCGCAAGTGGGTGCAAGTGCGAAATGGCGGAAATTAGCCACTATTGCGAATGCTTTGCATATTAGCATTCCCGCATGACATCCGTCGTCGCTTCCGCACCCCCGGCTCCGATTGTCTTGCTCTCGATCGGTTTCTAACCGAAACCTTGCAGCACGAACAAGGGCCACGCGGCGGCCGCAATGCAGGTGCCGAGCGGCAGCGCGGTATCGCCGCGCACGTCGCGCTTGAGCGCCATCAGCGCCGCCGCGGCGAGGATCCCGGCAAGGCTCGCGCCGAGCAGGACTTCGACCACGCCGAGCGGACCGAGCCATATCCCGATCGCCCCGAGCAGCGGCGGGTCGCCCCGCCCCATGCCGTCCTGCCCGCGCGAGCGGCGGTAGATGAACGCGACCAGCGCGAGCAGTCCCCAGCCCAGCGAGCCGCCGATCAGCGCGACCGTGATCCGCGCGGCGATCTCGCCGAGCCAGCCCAGCGCCAGCACGATGGCAAGCCCCGTGGCGGCCAGCGCGCCGACCAGCCGCATCGGCAGCCACATGTGGCGCAAGTCGAGCATGGCGAGCAGAAGCAGTTGCCAGCCCATCAGCACCGCCGCACCGGCAACCAGCGCGTTGTGTGCGAAGAACCACGGCAGCGCGCCGACCAGCGCCCCGCAGGCTTCGGCTGCCGGCTGCCAGCGATCGATCGGCGCCTTGCAGCTGCGGCACCGGCCGCGCAGGACGAGGAACGACACGACCGGCACAAGCTCGCCGGGGCCCAGCCGCCGCCCGCAGGCATCGCAGCGCGAGCGGCCGAAGACCAGCGAGCGGCCTTCGGGCATGCGCAGGAGCGCGGCCCCGATGAAGCTGCCGACGAGCAGCCCGAGAACGCCGCCGCCTGCCCCCAGCAGCCATGTCGGCAGGAAAGCCAGTGTATCCGTATGCGAAGCCCCGATCTGCCCCACTCCCGACCTTGGGTCGAATTGCTTTTGCTGCACTGCGGCAGTATTGGCGGTAACGACCCATTGCAATCTCTAGCACAGGTAGGCTCGCTGACCATGGCCCAGTTCTCTTCCTCCGACCCGATCGTCATCCTCTCCTACGCGCGCACCCCGATGGGCGGCATGCAGGGCGCGCTCGCCGACGTCTCCGCGACCGACCTTGGCGCCACCGCGGTCAAGGCCGCGGTCGAGCGCGCGGGCGTTGCGGGCGACGACATCGAACGTATCTACATGGGCTGCGTGCTCCCCGCCGGTCTCGGCCAGGCCCCGGCGCGCCAGGCCGCGATCAAGATC
>JAJXVK010000070.1 GCA_021782155.1 Pseudomonadota bacterium | reverse complement strand
ACCGAGCGGGGCCTGCGCGCGGTGGCGCGGCTCACCGCATGGTCGGCGCGCGACAAGGACGCCAACGGCCTCGCGCCCACCAGGCTCGCCGGGCTCGACATTGTCGCGGGCGTGGTGCCCGAATACCGCGCCAAGGAGCTGCTCGCGCCTGCCGGGATCGCCTTCCCCAAGGGGCAGTTCGCGGCGAGCGCGGACGCGGCGGTCGCCGCCGCCGACGCGGTCGGCTACCCGGTGGCGATGAAGGCGCAGGCCGCCGCGCTCGGCCACAAGAGCGACGCGGGCGGAGTGCTGCTCAACCTCGCCGACGCGAACGCGGTGCGTGCCGCCTTTGGCCAGATCTTCGCCAACGTCGCCGCCTACTCGTCGAGCATCGTGCTCGACGGCGTGCTCATCGAGGCGATGGGCAAGCGCGGGATGGAGATGATCGTCGGCGCGAAGAACGATCCCGAATGGGGTCCGGTGATCCTCGCCGGCTTCGGCGGGGTGACCGCCGAAGTCCTGCAGGACGTGCGCCTGCTCCCCGCCGACATGACCGAGCAAGGCGTGGTCGCCGAGCTGATGAAGCTCAAGAGCGCGGCACTGCTTTCGGGCTATCGCGGCTCGCCCGCGCTCGACGTGGCGGCGCTGGGCAGGCTGATCGTGCGGCTGGGCCAGGTCCTGCGCGCCGAACCCTCGATCCGCGAGATCGACCTGAACCCCGTGATCCTGCATGCCGAGGGCGAAGGCGTGATCGCGCTCGATGCGCTGATGCTGGTGGGGTGAGGGGGCGAGGATACCGGAACTTCCGGCAAATCGACGAGGCCCGTCGTGGCCGGGATGGCTGGAATGGGCGCGAACCGGGCCGAAGCCCTGACGGCATGCCGGCAGGCGTCCGGCATTGACCCGCGCCCATTCGACCGCAGAACCGAAGTGGGCGCGGGCCTCTGCCGCGGGGTCGGGGGGCTATCCGGCGGCAGCGCTCGGCGAGACGGTCAAGGCGATCTCTTCGACATGGCCCGTTCTTTGAACCTCACGGGCCATCTCGCGATCGACCTGACGAGTCATTTGCACGAGTGAGCTTTCGTCAATCGCAAACAGCACATTCGCCCGGATGCGGCTGGCGTAGGAAACGCCTCTCGGCAGCGGCGCTATCTCCTTGATGCTGCCGACGGCACGAAGTGCGGCGCGATCGAGCCGGGCGCTGCCCGACGATCGCATCAAGACGATACCGACGGGCCTGCCGTCCTCTCCCACTCGGAAGCTGATCGAGGCACATCCCTCCTCGAATGCCTGGCCAATGATGGCGCGGGGGTAGACCAGATTTCTGTCGAGAGCGCTGGAAACATTGCGCGACCAGTCTTGAACGGTTTCCCTGTTGGCCTCGATCCGGATGGGTTGCGCGCCTTGCGCAGCCACGCTCGTAGGTGCTGTGAGAACGGCGACGCAAGTCGCCACAAGTGCGTATCTCATCGACACATCCTTCCCTTTTGATCTTTTCGATCCGGCAGCAACAACAGGGCGCGAAAATCGCGTTAAAGATGCGTTGTTGCGGCCGAAGGGGGAGGGCATGCGTTCTGCGGACCACGTGCTGTCCCAAGCGAGGTGGAAGCAGAACGTTATATAAAAGTCAACAGCGGTGAAACTTTCACACCTCAATCTGTTGAGTTCCGAAACAAAAAGTTTGCGGGCTTCTCCCGCCCGAGGGTGTCCGGCATCCATTGATCCAGCCAGCCCCGTCTTCCATCACCCCGCAAGGCCCGGTGCCGCACGCCGATTCGGCGAGGACGGATCGCATCCCGTCACTTACGGATTGGACCCACGCGTCCATCGTCGGGTTCGTGAGGACGCGGTTTGCGCAGAACCGGAAGGAAACCCTGGCGCCCGCTTGGCCTGCATGAAATTCAATGGCCCGGAAAATCCATCAGCGCTTCCACCGTCACGCCCGCCCCGCGCAGCCGTTCGGCACCGTGCAGGTCGGGCAGGTCGATCACGAACAGCGCGTGATCGACGCGCGCACCGGCCTGCCGCAGCAGTTCCGCCGCAGCAAGCGCGGTACCGCCGGTCGCGATGAGGTCGTCAATGATCACCACGTTGTGCCCCGAGGGGATCGCGCCCGGATCGATCTCCAGCCGGTCGCGCCCGTATTCGAGCGCGTAGTCGATCCCGATCGTCGCGATGGGGAGCTTGCCGGGCTTCCTCACCGGCACGAAGCCGATACCCAGCCGCGCCGCCACCGCCGCGCCGAAAATGAAGCCGCGCGCTTCCATCCCGACGATCAGTTCGGCGCCCGCCGCTTGCGCCCGGTCCGCCAGATGCCCAACGCAGGCGGCGAGGCCTTCACCATGGCTGATCAGCGTGGTGATGTCGCGAAACAGGATGCCGGGTGCGGGGAAGTCTGGAACGGTGCGCACCAGCTCCTTCAGCTCGTCCGTGGTCATCGCCGCCTTCATTCCTCTCTCGTCACATGAAAAAGGCCACCGTCGCCGGTGGCCTCTTCCATCGCTTGCCTGTCGCGACCGGAGCGATCAATGCTCCTTTTCGGCCCAGATCGTCCGCTTGGACATGTAGGCCAGGACCGTGGCGAAGAGCAGGAAGCCGAGCACGGCCCAGCCGACCTGATGACGCTTCACCAGCGAGGGCTCGGCGGTCCAGGTCAGGAACGCGGCGACGTCCTGCGCTTCCTGGTCGACCGTCGCCTTGGTGCCGTCGGAATAGGTCACGGCATCGTCGGTGAGCGGCGGCGGCATCGCAATGTTGAGGTTCGCGAAGTACGGGTTGAAATGCAGGCCGTCGGGCGTCTTGATGTCCGGGAACATCTTGAGCAGTTCCTGGCCCTTGTCGTTCTTGTACCCGGCCTGGTCGGCATAGCCGGTCAGCAGCGAGTGGACATAGGCCGCACCGCCTTCGCGGGCCTTGGTAATCAGCGAGAGGTCCGGCGGGCTGCCCTGGCCGGCGTAGACGACCGGCGGGAAGTGGTCGGTCGGCTTGCCGTCGGCGGTGGCGACCTCACCGGTCGCCGCATTGTAATGCGGCACCTGGTAGGTCTTGGCGATCGCCTTCACTTCGGCTTCGCTGTAGCCGATCTGCTCGAGGTCGCGGAACGACACGTGGCTCAGCGAGTGGCAGGCCTTGCAGACGTTGTCGTAAACCGCGAAGCCGCGCTGGAGCTGCTCCTTGTTCCAGGTGCCGAAGGGGCCATCGCTCTGCAGGCGCAGCGCTTCGGGCTCCTTGTGGAAAACGGTTTCGGCGGTCGGCGCGGTGAAGTGGCCGTACTGGGCCAGGACCGGGGCATCGGCGATGGCGCCGTTGGCGAAGGCCCAGAGTGCGCCGAGCGCGAAGAACAGGCCGATGAAGGGGCCAAGGATACGGACCATGGTTTTTCTCTTTCCCTCTCGCGTTGCGCTCAGTTGCCCTGGCCGAGCACGGCGTGCTCGTCCTTGCCCAGCACCGATTCGGTGATCGAGAAGGGCAGCGGTTCGGGGCGCTCGATCAGCGAGACCACCGGCAGGATCACGAGGAAGTGCAGGAAGTAATAGGCCGTGGCGATCTGCGCGGCCATCACGAAGGGTTCGTGGGCCGGCGAGCCGCCGCAGTAGCCCAGCACGATCACGCACGGCAGAAGGCCGAACCAGATGAACTTGCGCAGCAGCGGACGGTACTTGGTCGAGCGCACCGGCGAGGTGTCCAGCCAGGGCAGGAAGAACCACACCAGGATCGATGCGAACATCGCCATCACGCCCATCAGCTTGGCCGGGATGAAGAAGAAGTCGAAGGTGAAGCTGCGCAGGATCGCGTAGAACGGCCAGAAATACCATTCAGGCACGATTTCCGCCGGGGTCTGCATCGGGTTGGCCGGGATGTAGTTGTCCGGGTGACCGAGCATGTTGGGCGCGAAGTAAACGATCGCGCAATAGACCAGCAGGAACACGCCGAGCCCGAAGCCGTCCTTCGCCGTGTAGTAAGGGTGGAACGGAACGGTGTCGCTCTCGCTCTTGACCTCGACGCCGGTGGGGTTGGTCGACCCCGGGATGTGCAGCGCCCAGATGTGCAGGATCACCGCGCCGACGATCACGAAAGGCAGCAGGAAGTGCAGCGAGAAGAAGCGGTTGAGCGCGGCCTGGCCCGGGGCGAAACCGCCCAGCAACCAGGTGTGGAGCGCGTCGCCCACGATCGGAATGGCGCTGAACAGGCCGGTGATGACCTGGGCGCCCCAGAAGCTCATCTGCCCCCAGGGAAGCACGTAGCCCATGAACGCGGTCGCCATCATCAAGAGGAAGATGACGACGCCGAGCAGCCAGATCATCTCGCGCGGGGCCTTGTACGATCCGAACAGGAAACCGCGGAAGATGTGGACATAGATCACCACGAAGAACGCCGAGGCGCCGTTCGCGTGCATGTAGCGCAGCATCCAGCCCCAGTTGACGTCGCGCATGATGTGCTCGGTCGAGTTGAAGGCCACCGTGCTGTCGGCCGCATAGTGCATTGCCAGCACCACGCCGGTAATGATCTGCAGCACCAGGCAGACGCCGGCGAGAACGCCGAAGTTGTACCAGTAGCTGAGGTTGCGCGGCACGGGGTAGCCCGCGCCGATCGCGTTGTAGACGAAGCGCGGCAGCGGCAGCTTCTCGTCAAGCCACTGCATCAGCGGGTGGCTAGGCTTGTACTCGTTGGCCCAGGGAAAGCTCATGATGTGTGACCTCAGCCTACCTTCACGACGGTGTCGGACTTGAACGCATATTCGGGCACGTCGAGGTTCCTCGGCGCCGGACCCTTACGGATGCGTGCGGCGGTATCGTATTGCGAACCGTGGCACGGACAGAAATAGCCGCCGTACTCGCCGCGGTTCTGCTCGGGCGTGATCCCCTGCGGCACGCAGCCCAGGTGGGTGCATACGCCCATGGTGATCAGCCATTCCTTCTTGCCGGCCTTGGTGCGCTGCTCCAGCGTCTGCGGATCGCGCAGGTCGGAGAGCTTTACCGCATCGGCCTCGGAGATTTCCTTCGCGGTCAGCTTGCGCACGAACAGCGGCTGCGAGCGGAACACCGCGACGATGCCCGACCCTTCCACGATCGACGAGATATCGACTTCGGTGGTGCTCTGCGCGAGGACGTCGGCCGAAGGGGCCATCTGCGAAATCAGCGGATAAAGGACGAACAGGCCGCCCACGCCGGCGGTGCTGACCGCCGCAACGTTGATAAAGTCACGGCGCCGCACGCCTTCTCCGGACTCGGTTCCCGGAGCATCGATGGTTGCCTCGTCAGCCATTGGATATCCCTGCCTGTGCCGCCCGCGAGCGGGAATCGCCCACGGACAAACCTGCCATCTGCGCACGGCGGGAACGACCCATTGCAAAATTGCCCCACCGAGCGGGGAGCCGCGACGCGAAAACGCAACGTTTCGCTGCGCCGGACCCCACTTTGCCGGGCCTGATAGACGTAAAAACGCAAGTTTGCCAACAGGCATTTTCCACGCAATCGACAGGCTTGATTGCGAGGGATTCGCAAGCGCCGGATGCGGCCGCCGGTCAGAACCCGGCGCCGTCGGGCCAGCCGGGGGCGGCAAGCCCCATAACCTTGAACAGCGCGCCCATCTGGCCCTGTCCGATCAGCCGGTCCAGCGCGGCACGGATCGCCCCGGCATGTTCCGGCGCGAATTCCGAGAGCGCGCCGGCGCGCGCCTCGATCCCCAGCGCGCGCAGCCAGCGGCCCTGTTCGACCGTCCCCAGCCAGCGCGCGCCGCGCGCCTCGACGATCTGCGCGAGCGTGGCGAAATCGACGTGCGCGCTGATATCCGCCTCGCCAGGCGCGGCGAAGACGTCGACCTTGCGGTGGCCGCGCACGGCCTGGATCGTGCTGCCCAGCTGCGGCCTGGCGTAGCCATAGTCGACGAACAGACCGGCGCCGCCCTGCGCGGCGATCCGTCCGGCGACCTCGAACATGGCCGCGGCGGCGGCGGGGCAGGTCTCGAGCAGCGAGCCCTCGGGCGCGTCGCGGTAAGCTTCGGGGATCGCCGCGTCCATCGGCCGGTCTCCGGCGACCGCGAACAGGGTTTCGCCGCGCAGGCCCACCATGCGCTCGCGCCAGCCCGCGGGCGTGCGGAGAAGCTGGCGCACCGGCAGCGCGTCGAGGAACTCGTTGGCGACGACCAGCAACGCGCCGCGCGTCGGGACGGTCGAGAAATCGCTGTGCCAGATCGCGCCGGGATGGATCTCCAGCTGGCGCGCCTTGAGCGCGGTGCTCGCCTCGATGAAGTGTACCTTCGGCACGAGCCCATAGCGCTTCGCCGAATTGAGCGCGTCGCGCGCCAGCGTTCCGCGGCCCGGTCCGAACTCGACATAGTGAACGTTGTCGGGGCGGCCCGCGTTGATCCACATGTCGGCCAGCCACAGCCCGATCAGTTCACCGAACATCTGGCTGATTTCGGGCGCGGTGATGAAATCGCCCGCGGTGCCGAACGGATCGCGCGTGGTGTAATACCGCGCGTTCGATTCGGCCATGTAGTGGGCAAGGCTGATCGGTCCGGTGTTGCGAATCAGCCGGGCGAAGACCTTCGCCTGCGATTCGCCACTGCCCTCGATTCCCGGCATCGCCGCTCGCTCAGCCTGAGACCGGGGCCGGCGAGCCTGCCGACAGGCGCGGCCTGATCAGCGCGCGGCCCGCGAAGAACAGCCCGACGGCGACGAGCGGCAGCGACAGCCACTGGCCCATCGACAGGCCGGTCTGGTGCGCGAACTGTTCGAGCTGGGCGTCAGGCTCGCGGAAGAACTCGACGGTGAAGCGCGACATGCCGTAGCCCAGCGCGAAGACGCCCACCAGCAGCCCCGGCCGCCAGCGCGCGCGGGTCTTCCAGAACAGCACCGCCAGGATCGTGCCGAGGACGATGCCCTCCAGCCCCGCCTCGTAGAGCTGGCTGGGGTGGCGCGGATCGGGCCCGGCACCGGGAAACACCATCGCCCAGGGAATGTCGGCCGTGGTCACGCGGCCCCACAACTCGCCGTTCACGAAGTTCGCGAGGCGACCGAAGAACAGCCCCGAGGGAACGACCACCGCGATGTAGTCGCACACGCGCAGGAAGCTGAGCCCGCCGCGCCACGAGACATAGGTGATCGCCAGCAGCACGCCGACCAGACCACCGTGGAAGCTCATCCCGCCCTCCCACAACGCGACCAGCTTCGCAGGATAGAGGAACAGCTCGGGCGCGTAGAAGGTCGCATAACCCAGCCGCCCGCCCAGGATGATGCCCAGGGTGGCGTAGAAGAACAGGTCGTCGGCATGGCGCGGCGCCAGCGGCGCGCCGGGCTGCCGGATCATGCGCGAGAGATGCCAGTAGCCGAGGATGATCCCGGCAAGGTAGGCCAGCGAGTACCACTTGATCTGGAAGAACCCCAGGTCGAGCGCGATCGGCGACAGATGGAGGCTGGACCAGTAGAGCGGTCCATGCGTGGCGGCGGACGCGGCGGCCGATAGTGACAACACGTCACGTACTCCTTACAGGTGTGTCAACAAGATCCCCCGGCGAACCTTGATGGCTTGCGGCGGCTTTACGCATGGGCCACCATCGGCGCAACGGCCTTGCCGGGCCTCGATACGAAGAATCCGGGAGAGATTTCGAATACCATGCCAAGCCAGCTCGATACGGAAATCGCCAATGTCCAGCATGCGCTGTTCGCACCCCAGGGCATGTTCCATACCCTGCCCATCCGGCGTTTTGGCCGCGACCTGCCGGCGATCGCCGCCGCGCCGCCCTCGCTGGCGCACTATTTCGCGCAGTTCACCGAGCTGCAGGCGGACAAGACCTTCATCGTCGATGGCGGCCTGCGCCTGACCTTCCGCGAGGTCCACGACGCCGCGCGCGCGGTCGCGGGCGGGCTGGTCGAGGGCCACAAGCTGCAGAAGGGCGAGCGGGTGGGCATCGCCGCGCGCAATTCGGCCAACTGGATCGTCGCCTACATGGCGATTCTCATGGCGGGCGGCTGCGCCACGCTGCTCAACGGCTGGTGGACGGGCGAGGAGCTGGTTCACGGCATCGATCTCGTCGGCTGCCGCTACGTGCTCGCCGACGAGCAGCGGGCGAAGCGGATCGAAGGGCTGGAGCACGGTGCGCAGATCCTGCCGCTGCTGCACGATTGCCCGCCCGCCGAGGGGCTCGCCGCGCTCACCGCGAAGGGCGGCGGGGCCGGGACGCCGCTGCCCGAGCTGACCGGCGACGACCTTGCCACGGTGCTGTTCACCTCGGGCTCGACCGGGGCGTCAAAGGGAGCCTATTCGGACCATCGCGGCGTTGTCCAGGGGACATTCAACTATCTGGCGCAAAGCGTGTTGATGCTCGGCGTGCTGACCGGGCGCGGCGAGGCGCCGCCCGCCGACCAGCAGCCGGTCACGCTCGTCAACGTGCCGCTGTTCCACGTCACCGGCGAAGTGCCGATCCTGCTCCAGAGCTATGCACTGGGCCGCCGGCTGGTGCTGATGCCCAAGTGGGACGCGGAAGACGCGATGCGATTGATCGAGCGCGAGAAGGCGACCTATTTCGTCGGCGTGCCGCTGATGAGCTTCGAGATCGCCACGCACCCCAACCGGGCAAAATACGACCTGTCGAGCTGCGTGACCTTTGCCGCGGGCGGCGCGCCGCGCCCGGTCGAGCATGTCGAGCGCATCCGCGAGGCGCTGCCGCAGGGCTTCCCGATCATCGGCTATGGCCTCACCGAGACCAACGGGGTTGGCTGCGGCAACTTCAACGAGAACTACATGGCCAAGCCCAATTCGACCGGGCCGGCCTCGCTGCCGCTGGTCGACCTCGCGATCCTCGACGATGACGGCAAGGCGCTGCCCGCAAGGGCGGTGGGCGAGATCTCGATCCGCTCGGTGTGCAATTTCCTCGGCTACTGGGACAATCCCGATGCGACGAAGGCGGCTATCATGCCCGATGGCTATTTCCGCTCCGGGGATCTCGGGTATCTCGACGAGGACGGCTACCTGTTCATCATCGACCGCAAGAAGGACATCATCATTCGCGGCGGCGAGAATATCGCCGCGGCCGAGGTCGAAGCCGCGATCTACGCCCATCCCGACATCGCCGAGGCGAGCGTGTTCGGCCTGCCCGACGAGATGTACGGCGAAGTTCCCGCGGCGGTCTATCTCGCCAAACCGGGCCGCACGCTGGCGCCCGAAGCGCTCGCCGATTTCCTGCGCCAGCACATCGCGCCGTTCAAGGTGCCGGTGAAGTTCTGGCAGGTGACCGAAGCGTTGCCGCGGCTCGGCACCGAAAAGGTCGACAAGCGGGCGCTGCGCGGGAAGTACACGGCGGAATGGGAGGCGGGGAAGGCGCGCGCCTGATCACGCTCGCGCCCCAACTCGGTATGGACGGCGCCGCGCGGCGCTCCTAAGTCCACGCCATGACCCTTCCCCGGATAGCCAGCCAGCGCGCGATCATCGAGCGCCGCACGCTTGCCGAAGCCGTGCGCGAAGCCGTTGCCGAACATGGCGACAAGGCGCGCCCGGTGGTTGTCGAGCTGCTGCGCGGCGCGCTCGAAGCGGGGCGCGCAGAACTCTCGCGGCGCCTCGCCGAAAAGCCGACGGCGGGCAACGAATGCGCGCAGGGGCAGGCGTTCCTGGTCGACCAGCTGGTGCGCGTGATCCACGATCACGTTATGCACGACGTCTATCCGGCGGGTAACCGTTCAACCGGCGAGCGCCTCGCGATCCTCGCCGTCGGCGGCTACGGGCGCGGCGAGATGGCGCCGCATTCGGACGTCGACATCGCCTTCGTCACCCCGCTCAAGCACACGGCCTGGTGCGAGCAGGTGATCGAGGCGATGCTCTATTTCCTGTGGGACCTGGGGCTCAAGGTCGGCCATTCGAGCCGCTCGCTCGACGACATGGTGCGCATGGCGAAGAGCGACCTGACGATCCGCACCGCGCTGCTCGAAGGGCGCTACGTGTGGGGCGACCGCGAACTCTATGACGAGGCCGGCCGCCGCTTCTATGCCGAAGTCGTCACCGGGACCGAGCGCCAGTTCGTCGCCGAGAAGCTGGAAGAGCGCAACGAGCGGCACAAGAAGCTGGGCGACAGCCGCTACGTGGTCGAACCCAACGTCAAGGAAGGCAAGGGTGGCCTGCGCGACCTCCACACGCTCTACTGGATCGGCAAGTACATCCACAAGGTGAAGAGCGCGGCGGAACTGGTCGATGTGGGGCTGCTCACCGCGCAGGAATATCGCCAGTTCCGCCGTGCCGAGAACTTCTTCTGGGCGGTGCGCTGCCACCTGCACACGATCACCGGCCGCGCCGAGGACCGTCTGACCTTCGACCTCCAGCCGGAAGTGGCGCGGCGCATGAAGTTCGCCGACCGCCCGGGCCGGAGCGCGGTCGAGCGCTTCATGCAGTACTTCTTCCTGCAGGCGAAGCACGTCGGCTCGCTGACCGGCGTGTTCCTGGCCCAGCTCGACGAGCAGTTCGCGAAAAAGTCGCGGCCCGGCTTCCTGGCGCGTCTGCCGCGCCGGGTGCGCAAGATCGGCGACTATGTGGTGAAGGCGGGCAAGCTCGCCGCCACCTCGGACGACTTCTTCAAGGCGGACCCCGCGCGCCTGATCGAGGTGTTCACCGTGGCCGACCGCGAGGGGCTGGAGATCCACCCGGAGACGCTGCGTCTCGCGCGGCGCGACGCCGGCCTTATCGACGGCAAGGTGCGCCGCAATCCGAGCGCCGATGCGCTGTTCATCGAACTGCTCACCAGCCGCAACGATCCCGAGACGGTGCTGCGCTGGATGAACGAATCGGGTGTGTTCGGCCGCTTCGTCCCCGATTTCGGCCGCGTCAACGCGCAGATGCAGTTCGACATGTACCACCACTACACGGTCGACGAGCACACCATCCGCGCGATCGGACTGCTCGCCAGGATCGAGAAGGGCGACCTCAGCGGCGACCACCCGCTGGCCAGCGAAGTGATCTCCAAGCTCGCTTCGCGCCGCGTGCTCTATGTCGCGACGCTGCTGCACGACATCGCCAAGGGCCGGCGCGGCGACCATTCGATGCTCGGAGCAGAACTGGCGCTGCGCGTCTGCCCGCGGCTCGGGCTCAGCCCGCAGGAGACCGAGCTGGTCAGTTGGCTGGTGCGCCATCACCTGCTGATGAGCGCAACCGCTTTCAAGCGCGACCTCGCCGACTACAAGACCATCGCCGATTTCGTTGCCGTGGTGCAGTCGGTCGAGCGGCTGCGGCTGCTGCTGATCCTTACCGTGGTCGACATTCGCGCGGTGGGGCCGGGCATCTGGAACAGCTGGAAGCGCCAACTGCTGGGCGACCTCTACGTCGCCGCGGAGGAGATGCTGCGCCTCGGCCACAAGCAGAACGGGCGGGTGGAGCGCATCGCCGCCAAGAAGAAGGCCGTCGGCGCGATCCTCAAGGAGCGCGACAAGCTGATCGGCACGGTCGGGCGCCAATTGGGCGACGCCTACTGGATCGCCGAGCCCGAGGACATCATCGCGCTCAACCTGCAGCAGATGGACCGCGCGCACGGCGAGCCGCTGACGGTCGAGGCGGAGTACTATCCGGCGCGCGGGGCAACGCTCGTCACGGTGCTCGCCGCCGACCACCCAGGGCTGTTCTACCGCATCGCCGGCGGCATCCACCTGGCCGGCGGCAACATCATCGACGCGCGCATCCACACCACGCGCAACGGCCACGCGGTCGACAACTTCCTTGTGCAGGACCCGCTCGGCCGCCCGTTCAACGAGCGCGGGCAGGTGGAGCGGATCAAGGCCGCGATCGGCGACGCGCTGGCCAATCGCGTGAAGCTTGCGCCCCAGCTCGACCGCCGCCCGCTCGCCCGCCCGCGCGCCGACGCCTTCGACGTCCAGCCGATGGTGATCTTCGACAACACCGCATCCAACCGCTTCACCGTGATCGAGGTCGGCGCGCGCGACCGCCCGGCGCTGCTCAACCGGCTGGCGCGCGCGCTGTTCGAGGAAGGGCTGATCGTCCATTCGGCGCACATCGCCACCTATGGCGAGCGCGCCGCGGACACCTTCTACGTTACCGACCTGCTCGGCGAGAAGCTGGGCGAGCAGCGTCAGCGCGCGACCGAAAAGCGCCTGCTCCAGGCGGCGGCGGACCGGGGCCCCGAACAGAGCGGCAAGGCGGCCGTGAAGGAACGCGAGAAAGTCTAGGCCTGGTTCGTTGTCCGGTCATCATGGCGGATGACCTTGCCGAGTTTTGTTGGGTGCGCCTTCGACATCCGTCGAAGGCTTGCGGCACCAGCCCGCTCCCCCACCCGGCCTCCCAAGCAATTATCCTGAATGGTGGCCGGGCGGGGGAGAGGGCTGGTGCCGGCGAGGTCATCCGCAAGGATGGCCGGACAACGCATCAAAGACCCCCAAACCCCCTACTT
>JAJXVK010000269.1 GCA_021782155.1 Pseudomonadota bacterium | reverse complement strand
GGCGCATCGAGCTCGATGACGGTCAGCCGGGTCTGGTCGTGCGGATGATCCTGCCCAGCGGGCTGCTGGTGCCCGCGACTTAGCATCCGATTGCCGTTTGCGCGGCTCGGCAAAGCACCCGAAACGAAGGCGCGTCAGCCGAGCGGAACGGCGAGAAAATGCTGTTGGCCGCCCCGGTCGATCAGCAAGAGTGCCGTATCGTTGCGCGTGCCGCCCAATGCGCTCGCCAGCGATCGCCCGTTGGTGACCGGGTTGTTGCCGACCCGTTCGATCACGTCGCCTGCCGCCAGTCCCGCGTGGGCGGCGGCGCCGTTGGGGTCGACGTTCGTGACCAGCGCACCTGTGACATTGCTCGCAAGGCCCAATTGCTGGCGAGCGTTGTTGTCGAGCGGGGACACGGTGACGCCGAGCTTGGGCGCCGATTCGCCGCCCGGATTGCTGCCTGCCGGTTGGTTGGCGGCGTCCTGCTGGCTGGGGAGGCGACCCATCTGGATCGTCAACTGCTGCTCGCGTCCCTGGCGGATTACGGTCAGGCTCGCGGTAGAGCCGATCTGCGCCTGCGAGGCGGCCATGCTCAGATCGCGCGCTTCGTGGACGGGCTGGCCATTGAAAGCGGTGACGATGTCGCCGCTCTGCAGCCGGCCCGCCGACGGCCCGTTGGGGTCGACCTGGGCAATGATCGCCCCTTCGGCCTTGGCCAGCCCCGCCGCTGCGGCGATCTGCGGGGTCACGTCCTGCACCGCCGCGCCCAGCCAGGCGCGGGTGACCTTGCCGCTGCGCAGGATGTCCTGCGCGACCTGCCGCGCGGTGTTCGAGGGAATCGCAAAGCCGATCCCGACATTGCCGCCGCTGGGCGAGAAGATCGCGCTGTTCACGCCCACCACATGGCCCGAATAATCGAGCAGCGGGCCGCCCGAATTGCCTTCGTTGATCGGCGCATCGGTCTGGATGTAATCGACATAGCTCGACGTGCCGAGCGAGCGCCCGCGCGCCGAGATCACGCCCGAGGTCACCGTCTCGCCCACGCCATAGGGATCGCCGATCGCGATCACCGGGTCACCGACGCGGGTCGCGCTCGAATCGGCGAAGACGAGCGGCGCGGTCGCGGGCATCTTGTCGACATGGATCACCGCGAGGTCGGTTGCGGGGTCGGTGCCGACCAGGTGCGCCTGAGCGATCGACTTGTCGGAAAATTCCACCGTGAAGCGCGTTCCGCCCGCGACCACATGGTTGTTGGTGAGGATGTCGCCCTTGGCATCGATCAGAAAGCCCGAGCCCAGTGCCTGGCTGTGCTCGGCGGGCGCCTGCTGCGCCTGCGGGCCCATGAACTGGCGGAAGAATTCACCCATCGGGCTGTTGCCGAAAGGATTGCCCTGCATGCTGACCGGCTGGGGTGCTTCGTCGACGGTGATGGTCACCACCGAGGGTTCGACCTTCTGGACGATATCGGCAATGCTCTGGCCGCCGGCCCAGGCGGCGGGCCGCGCGGCGATCGGGAGGTCGGACGCGTGCCCGAGCAGAGGCGAGGTCGGAAGCATCGGGGCGATCGCCCAGGCGGCTCCCGCCGCCACGACCGCGGCCAGCGCGACCGAGGCGATCAGGGGGATTTTGCGATTGGTCATTGCGGCCTGATTTGCTGGTCTTGTTCTTGGCAATTCAGTTATCTCGCCGGCGCGGGCCACTCATGGAGGGGGGGATGGTGGCACCGCGCCGGCGGACCCCGTTATGCACGGGATTTGTATCTTCGCCTTCAGTGCGACCGAAGGGCTTGAGGCGACTGGTTTGAAGCACAGATCATTTTGCACGGCCCGAACGGTGGAGGAGGGGGACTGCCACCGTTATGGAAACGCTATGGGGAGCGCCTCCCGGACCGTGCAAAATGCGTTGGTGCATTAAGCTACTGCCGTAACTACCAATCTGTGCGACCTTGTCGGCCACGAGGAGTGGAATAGCCTGCCCAAGCTGGAATTGCGGTTTCCACGACATTACAACTTGGACAGGAACGCCGGAAACCGAAGCTGCCGTGCATTTGGCGGTGCGCTTGCCCGGATTTCGGCTTGGGCCTATCGCGCAAGGTATGGACTACACGCACCAGCCCGTCATCTCGGCCACCGGCCTGTTCACGCCCGACCAGATCATCACCAACGCCGAACTGGTAGACAGCTACAACGCCTATGCGGCGCGGCATAACGCCGATCATGCCGATGCGATCGCCCGGGGTGAGATCGCCGCGCTGGAGGAAAGCTCGGTCGAGTTCATCGAGAAGGCGAGCGGGATCAAGGCGCGCCATGTCATCGCCAAGGCGCCGGTGCTCGACCCGGACGTCATGGCGCCGCGCTGGCCCGAACGGGCCGACGATCAGCTTTCGATCATGGCCGAAATCGGTGTCGCCGCCGCACAGGATGCGCTGATCGCGGCCGGGCGCGATGCGCGCGACGTCGACGCGGTGCTGTGCGCAGCGTCCAACATGCAGCGCCCCTATCCGGCAATGGCGATCGAGATCCAGCACGCGCTGGGGATCGAGGGTTTCGGCTTCGACATGAATGTCGCCTGTTCGTCGGCGACCTTCGGCATCCAGACGGCGGCGGACTATATCCGCGCCGGCAATGCCCGCAGCGTGCTGGTGGTCAGCCCCGAAATCACCAGCGGCCATCTCAATTGGCGCGACCGCGACAGCCA
>JAJXVK010000069.1 GCA_021782155.1 Pseudomonadota bacterium | reverse complement strand
AACGCGCGGCGGCCGTCGGTGTAGAACTAATGGACGCGGCGGTCACCCGTACCGAAATGACCAACGACGGCCCATTCGTGTTCTGCATGCTGGGCGGCGAAGAGGCGACGATGGCGCGGGTGCAGCCGGTAATCGATGCCTATTCGACCAACACCATGCTGGTCGGCCCGCTCGGGTCGGCGATGGGCCTCAAGATCTGCAACAACTTGGTTTCGTGGAGCCAGATCGTGCTCGGTCTTGAGGCGATGGACTTGGCCGAAGCCGCCGGCGTGCCGATCGACAAGCTGATCGCAGTGATGCAGCGCAACGGCGTGATGACCCCGCCGATGAACGGCTTCATCGCCTTCCGCAACAACCCGGGCAACCAGATCCATCGGGACCTGATGGAGGTGCAGGCGGGCATTGGTGAAAAAGACCTGACGCTGGCCGACGAATTGGGCGAGGCAGTTGGCAAGCCGTCCGCGATCGGCGCAAGCATCAAACGGTATGTGAAACAGGCTATCGTCGATGTTTGCCGACGCTGAAACAGGCGTGCCTGGCAGGTGACGCGCCGGGTGCTTGTGGCCGGGGGCACCGGCGTTACCGGCTCAAGTGCGATGGCGACCTTTGCCGCGGCGGGATGGGATGTGCACGGCATGTCGCGCCGTCCCCCCGCCGCGCCGTTGCAGGGAGCGCGACACCATGCTGCCGACCTACTCGACCCGGCATCGTGCCGGTCATTACTTCACGCGACCGGCCCGGTTGACGAAATCGCATTCTGCGCGATCAACGAGGCACCCGGGTCGCTGGTGGAAAAGTGGACCGATCCGGCCCAGACCGATCGCAACCATGCGATGCTGGCCAATCTGCTCGATGCCGTGCTTGCGACGTCCCCCGCGTTTCGCCACATCTCGATCATTCATGGCAGCAAGGCCTATGGCGTGCACCTGCCGGACCAGTGCCTCACCGTGCCGCACCGCGAAGACGAACCGCGCGTGGAGCACGAGAACTTCTACTTCGCGCATGAAGATGAAGTCTCGCGGCGGGCGGCAGGGCAGGGCTGGTCGTGGACCATATTTCGTGCGCCGATTGTCCTGGGGGGTGGCATCGGCACCAATCTCAGCAACTTCCTCGCGCTCGGGGTAATCGCCTCGCTCGCGCGGATCGAGGGGCGTCCGTTCGATTTTCTCGCCGGTCCGGACGAGGGCGTGTTTCAAGTCGTCGACGCCGACCTGATTGGCCGAGCCCTGGTCTGGGCGGCCGGAGCGGACTGCGCACGTGGCCAGATCTTCAACATCTCCAATGGCGACGTGACCCGGTGGCGCTCGCTCTGGCCGGTGATTGCCGAAGCTTGCGGCGCAGTCATGGGCGATGATCGGCCGGGGCAGTCGTGCACAGCCATGGCCCGTGCGCTGGTGCCATCGTGGGCTGAAGCGGTGGCGCGCTTCGGTCTGTCCGCGCCCGCCGATTTGAACGATTTCCTCGGCGAATCCTTCGCCCTGCTCGATTTCGCGCTCCCATCGGGGCGCACCAGCCTGCTCAGCACGATCAAACTCCGCAAGGCGGGCTTTGCCGATTGCGAGGACACACCCGAGCGGATACGCGCGTGGTTCCGGCGCTGGCAGCGCGACGGGCTGCTGCCGCCACCCTAGAGGCCGTGCTCGATATCCAGGCCTGCGACGCGCCCGAATGCGGAGTTTTGCGCCGTTCTAGCAGCAGCACCATTGGCCGCGGCACTGCCGGCCACGCTTCCACTTCACCTTCCGGTTGAACGGCCTAGCATGAACGAACCGGCCAATTGCTTGAAGTCCTATCATCCGAAAAGGCGCGGTGGGCGCCGTGCTGGTCCACGCCGCCGCATCACAGGCAAGAGGATTGGCAGATGCAGGCACGACCGTTCATCCGGCCCCGGAGCGGAACGATCCGCAGCAGTTGCTGAGCGCCGCACGCGTCCTGGTGCCGCTGGTGATCGCCTTGCGCGACGAAGCAAATCACAAGGCGTACGTCCATCCCGAATTGATCGCGGTGATCAAGGCGGCGGGCCTGCTGCGCGCCTTTCAGCCCAAGCGGTGGGGCGGCCACGAACTCGGCCCGCGCCACGTCTTCGATGTGCAGAACGTGTTCGCCGAACACTGCCTGTCCACCGCGTGGGTGTTCTGCGTGCTCTGCGTTCAGTCCTTCATTCTCGGGCGGATGGATGCGCAGGCACAGTCCGACGTGTGGAGTGACGATTGCGGCGCGCTGATTTCGTCGTCGTTCGAGCCGGTCGGGCGGGTCGTACCCGTCGACGGCGGCTATGCCACCGGTGGGCGCTTCAGCTTTTCAAGCGGCAGCAGCCACGCGATATCGACCATCGTGGGGGAATGGTTCCGCCCGACGATGCGCGCCCCGCGCCACAGATGCGCCTCTTCCTGGTCCCGAACAGCGATTACCGGATCGATCGGGTGTGGGACACATTCGGGCTGAGAGCCACCAGCAGCAACGATCTGCTCATCGACGATGCTTTCGTTCCTGCTTGCCGGAGCTATGTTCCGGACAGCGGCTGTTGCCTCTACCTGCGAGCTCGGGGCTACCGGCGCTCTATCGCCTGCCCTGGCTCTACGTTTTCGGCTCCTCGATTTCCAATCTCGCGGTTGGCGCGGGACGCGGGGCACTGGCCAAGCTTGCTGCCGTCACGCGTGAGCGGTAGGGGCCGCCAGACTCGCGCGCGTCGCGCGACTATCGCCGGTTCATCTCGGTGATCGGCCACGCCCGCGTCGAAATCGATGCCGTCGAACGTCTACTGCGTGACAATTTCGCAAGGTTGGCCGAACATATCGCACATGACAGAGTGCTGCCGATAGACGAGGCGCTGCTCTATCGTGCCGAATTGACCGGCAACTTGCGCAGGATCGTCCTGCTCGTAGACGAGATGCTGCTGCAGCTCGGCGGGCGGGGCATCCAGCGCGACAGACCGCTGACGCAACTCTGGTTGGACCTGAGCCCGGCCGGCGCGCATGTCGGCAACGACCCTGCGGCCATACTCGCCCAACTCGCCGGCGAATTGTTAAACGCCTGGCCGGGAGCCAGCGATCGAACGGATATGGATCCCGAAGGTTTGCCCGAGTGACCATTGTCTTCGATCGCCGCCGATCATCCGGCCGCTGGTGAGGCGCACCCCATTGACTGCCAAGTCTGCCTCCAACGCAACGACACGCCACAGAGAAACTCCCGGAGGCGACAAGTCCTGGATTGATGTGCGCCGCTTCTGTCGGCAGGACGGCGAGGCGCGCTGCTGGCCGTGATCGCGGCAAGCCCGCGTGGCGCATGGTTCAGAGGCGTGCGATTTCCTTGCGGGTCAGTGTGCTGACCAGGCCGCGCGGGCCCGCACTGAGCGTGGCTACAGGAATGTAGATCATCCGCGCCGTGTCGTCGCTGATCAGCACAACGACGGTGCCGCGCAGACTGTCAACGACGCCGATGCGACGACCATCGGCCGACCATACCAGGTCGCCATGCTTGATTTCAGGAGTGGCGGCGGTGGCAGCCGCCGGAGCCGGAGCCGGAGCGTCGCTCTGAGCTGCGGCGGGAATTGCAACAAGGCCAAGCGCCAAGGCAAACATGGAATGAATTTTCATGTCGGTCACCTGTGTTTCTATCCGATGGGTGACGGGATGACCCGCCGCGAGCGCCGGATAATTCAAGTCAAACGAATTGTCGATAATGATTCGGAAAATATCTTGCACGCCAAACGGCAAACGCTCACAGGTTCTTGCGTGTCGAGCCAGACCGGTCCAATCTGCCGGCAAATGGCGGACAAATGGTATTCGGTGGAGTGAGGAAGGGAGCGGCGGATGACCGTCGACAGCACACCGACTTGGACGCAATCCGGCCATGACGGCATGGATGGGCAGCCGCTTTCGGGCAAGCGCGCGGTGGGCAGGCCTCGTCGTCTTACCCTTGATGCGATTGTCGATGCCGCATGTGCCGTCGGTATAGAGCGGCTGGAAATGAGTTTGGTCGCGCAACAATTGAACACCGGAGTCGCCACCCTTTATGGCTATGTTCGAGGCCGGGACCATCTCCTTGAACTGGTCGCGGAACGGATGGCATCTAGAGCCATGGCCGACAGTTTCGGCGGGACGTGGCAGGAAGTGCTGCGCGGCCACGCGGCGCTGTGCTTCGCTATGTTCAATTCGAAGCCTGAAATGATCGGCAATCTTATCGGCGGCGAAAAGACCGACCGCGAACTGGCCTATGCCGCAAACCTCATCGCGCTGCTGGAAAAGCACGGCCTGGCCCGCGAGCAGGCGCTCGATCTGTATGTCGAAACGAACCAGGTGGTGATCGGTGCGGCGGTGATGCTGGCCCGGCGCAAGATTCTCGCCGACGCGGGGGTCGACGAAAATGGCGATATGATCCCTCTTCCAGCGGGGCTGGGGGACTATCGTCCAACGCTGGAGCGGATCGTGCACGATTGCGAGGATTGTCTGGCCAGGGCCTGATCGCCAGTTGGCGCGCTAGATCGTCTGGCGTGTTCAGCGCATTGCGGGCAAATCCTCCGCGAACGCGTTGACGCAGGCATGGGTCTTGCGGTCGAGCTTCCATGGCAATCCGTTCAAGCCTATGGTCAGACAGGTCTTGCCGCCTGACGATGTCGACAAGTACGTGCTCGAACACCGCATCGGGATCGAGCGATTCGCCAGGCAGGTCACGCGAGCGCCGTGGAGCGGCCTTAACCGTTGCCTGGCGCCTCCTTCAGCGGGGATTTGCGCAGCGCCCAGCCCCCTTCGACACCCGGCGCGACGAAGATTTCGCGCTCTCTCACCATCATCGTGATGATGGCGGCGCGGTTCACGAACAGCAATTCGTCTTGTGCGATCGCGCGCATAACCGGCGAATCGTTGCCGACTTCGCCTAGGTCGGCGGGATCGACCCAGAATTCGGGCATCCCGTCGAAATCGTCATCCGATCCGCGCGGCTGATCGCTGTCGAATGCATGGTTCTGGAAATAGAGCTGGCGGAAATCGGCGGCATTGTGTTTCACCAGTCCGACCTCGACATGGCGTGTGCGCCAATGCGTCTGCGCCTGCTCGCGCGAAAGGTCGGCACGACGCTTGAGGGTGACCATGATCTTGTCGGGAAGGGGGCGCCGTTCGCGGTCGTGGATCAACAGTGCATCGACATAAAGCTGCACCGCAGCGCCGCCGCCGCGCAAGCGCGCCCCAAACGCATCGGCCCCCGCCCGATCTGTGAACCACGCCAAGACAATGGCGGCAAAGGGATCTGCCGCATCGCCATCGCCGCGCACTTTGAATGGCAACACCTCGTTGAAAACCAGGCGTTGCAGCCCTGGTATCCCGGCTGCCAGCTCTCCGGCGACGAAGTTCTCCCACGCGGAGCCAGCTTGCGCGTGGCGCATCAGGGAAATGAGCTTTACCGATCCTGTCATGCTTCTCCCGGCCTTGATGTTCCACCGCATGCTTCCCAAAGGTCCATGCGTTCGAACATGGCGGGGCACGAATGCGTGGGGCCCTCATGCACCAGCGTCGCCACAAGGTTTCCCGCCGCCGGGCAGGTCACGATATCGCCCCTTCGAACGGGGCAGGCCCTGCCAATGGCGAGTGCGTTCCTTGCGGCGGGGCGCATGCGGCATACGGCTTGCCCTTGTCTACCACTCGAAAGAAAGGTGCGCTTTGGGGCCGCCTTCATCCAGGGATGGTCAATCTTATCGTCGCGAGGAGTTTTTGATGCGGTTCGTTCGATACGATGAAGGGGGCACCCCTCGCATAGGCCTTGTGCGCAGGGAGGCGATCGTGTCGCTCGCGCCCATCGCCGAGCGCTACCCCACTATGCTGTCCATCATCGAGGGCGGTGACGCGGCGCTGGCCGCCGCGCGCGAACAGCTCGATCAGGGTGCTGATGCGCTGGCGCTACGGGATGCAAGGTTGCTCGCGCCGATCGAACGGCCCAGCAAGTTCATGGCTATCGGCATGAACTACGCCAAGCACCTTGAGGAAGCCGATCGTCTCGGCGTGCCGCGCGCGGCCAACCAGGTGTGGTTCAACAAGCAGACGACCTGCATTTCAGGGCCCTTCGATACGATCGATCCGGGCGTTACCGAAAAGCTCGACTACGAGGTTGAGCTTGGCGTGGTGATCGGCAAGTCCGCCAAGACGGTGAGCGTGGAAAACGCCAGGGACCATGTTTTCGGCTATTTTGTGATTAACGACGTTTCCGCTCGCGACTGGCAGTTCCATTCGAGCACCATGACGATGGGCAAGTCGTTCGACACGCACGGCCCGATGGGGCCCTGGATTGTCACCGCCGACGAAGTGCCCGATCCGCATGCGCTGGACCTGCGTTGCTACGTGAACGGCGAGCTTCGCCAGTCGAACAACACCGGCAACATGCTGACGAACGTGTGGTCGCAGATTTCCTATCTCTCCACCGCGTTCACCCTGCTGCCGGGCGACCTGATTGCCACCGGGACCCCCGAAGGCGTCGCGGCCGGCATGGAGTCGCCGGTGTTCCTGAAGCCGGGCGATGTGATCCGCTGCGAGGTCGATGGCATTGGCGCGATCGAAAACAAGGTGGTCTAACCCCACTGATCGCCTGCATGATCGCGCCACAATGCGAAGGCGCCGCGTCGAGCGGGGCGATGTCGTCCCGATGGTGCCAGCCAGCGGCGTCGATCGCTTCGGCGGTGCTTCGGGGCTCCCGCAGTATCCGTCGAACGGGTCGCGGCCCTCGGCAGCGACGAAGCACACATCGGCGCCCGCCCCGGTAGCAGCCGCTGACCTCGGTCCTGCCGGAGGGTGCCGGTCCGGTGCATCGCCGGGGCCTTGGCGCGACAGGTCTTGCCGGTGGCACTGACCATGGAAACGAAGCGTGGATTCCGTGGGCGAGCCTGGATCATGTCGGGCTTGGCCCAGCCGCGATGGGTGATCATGCAGGCCGCCCGGCCCTATCGTACGACAGGTGTCTAAGCGCAGGCATGCAAGAATGGGAAGCGCGTGGCCGCTCTGCCGGTTCAACCCATTACTGAATGCATGAGAGTATCGCCGATGCACGACGTCTACATCTACGACCATGTCCGGACTCCACGCGGGCGAGGCCGTCCTGATGGCTCGCTGCACGAGATTCCCGCGGTCGAACTGGTTACCCAGTTACTCGAGGCGGTGCGCTATCGCAGCGGACTCGACACTGCACTGCTCGACGATGTCGTGATCGGCTGCGCGCAGCCGGTCGGCGAGCAGGGCGGGGTATTGGCGCGCGCTGCGGTGCTCAACGCCGGATACTCCGATACAGTTGCCGGCCAGCAGGTCCACCGCTTCTGCGGCTCGGGACTCGAAGCGGTGAATAACATTGCCGGGCAGGTCGCATCGGGCATGGCGATGGCTGGCATCGGCGGCGGCGTCGAATCGATGAGCCGCACGATTATGGGCTATGACAGCGGCGCCTGGGTCGCCGATCCGCGCGTGGCGCTAAACAACTATTATGTGCCGCAGGGTATCGGCGCAGACCTTATCGCCACGCTCGAGGGCTACAGCCGCACCGATGTCGATGCCTATGCTGCCGAAAGCCAGCGCCGCGCCGCGCAAGCTTGGGACGAAGACCGGTTTGCCCGTTCGATCGTGCCCGTGCGCGATGTCATCGGCGAAGTCGTTCTCGACAACGACGAGTTTCGCCGTCCGGGTACGACTGTGGAATCGCTTGGCGCGCTAAAGCCCGCATTCTCCGGGATGGCCGGGATGGGGTTCGGCCGCGTCGTGCGCGAGCGGTATCCGCAGGTCGAAGAGATAGACCACGTCCACACTGGCGGCAATTCGAGCGGGATCGTCGATGGCTCTGGCGTCGTGCTGCTGGGCAATGCCGAGTTCGGCAAGGCGGCCGGTCTGAAGCCGCGCGCACGGATGCGTTCATGGGCCTCGACCGGATCGGAGCAGACGATCATGCTCACCGCGCCGGTGGCGGTTGCCCACAAGGCGCTAAAGAATGCGGGCATGACCAAGGGCGAGATCGACTTGTGGGAGCTCAATGAGGCTTTCGCCAGCGTCGTGCTTCGCTTCATGAACCACATGGAGGTCGACCACGACCTCATCAACGTCAATGGCGGTGCGATCGCCATGGGGCACCCGCTTGGCGCGACCGGGGCGATGATCCTCGGCACCGTGCTCGACGAGCTGGAACGCCGCGGTCTCAGCACCGCCATGACGCTGCTGTGCGTTGGCAACGGCATGGGCACCGCAGCCATTATCGAACGGGTTTGAACGATGCGACATATTGCAATTGAAACCGGCGCCGACGGCGTCGCGGTCCTAACGCTCAACAACTCCGACGAGAGCATGAACGTCGTCTCCGACGACTGGCTCGGCGAAATGGACGCAGCCATTGCGCAGTTGCGCGATGATGCAGCGGTGACCGGCGTGGTCATAACTTCGGGCAAGAAGGCGTTCATGGCAGGCGCCGACCTCAAGCAGATGGTGGACGCCTCTGCCCGCCTGACCAAGCGCGAGGCCTATGACTTCAGTCAGCAGGCGACCGCGATGCACCGCGCGCTCGAAACCATGGGCAAGCCCGTGGCCTGCGCGATGAACGGACTGGCACTGGGCGGCGGGTTCGAGTTGGCGCTCGCCTGTCACTACCGTGTGCTGGCCGATGATCCCAGGGCGGTTGTCGGCCTGCCCGAAGTCAACGTTGGGCTGCTGCCGGGTTCGGGCGGCACCCAGCGCCTTGCGCGCATGATCGGCGTGGAGGCTGCGCTCGACCTGCTGCTGACCGGGCGTTCGCTGTCGCCTGCCGATGCGTTGAAGGCCAAGGTCGTCGATGAACTGGCGCCGGCCGATTGTGTTGTCGCGGCTGCCAGGGCCTGGCTGGCGACGTCGCCCGATGCCGTGCGCAAGTGGGACGTAAAGGGCTATGCCGCACCCGAACAGCGTATGATGATCATTCCCGAAGTCGCCATGGGCTTTTCGGTCGCGGTGGCCAAGGTAGCGGACAAGGCGGGCTACAACCTGCCCGCCGCGCCGGCGATCCTTTCCGCGGTGTTCGAAGGCATCCAGTTGCCTTTCGACAAGGCGCTTTCGGTCGAGAGCAAGTATTTTGCCAAGCTCCTTACCGATCCTGTGGCGCGCAACATCATCCGCACCACCTTCATCTCCAAGCAGGCCGCCGAAAAAGGCGCCCGGCGCCCCGCAGGCGTGCCGAAAGCCACGTTCACCAAGGTCGGCGTGCTCGGTGCGGGCATGATGGGCGCGGGGATCGCACTGGTGGCCGCGCAGGCCGGGATCGACGTCGTTCTGATCGACCGCGACACCGCCACCGCCAGTAAGGGCAAGGGCTATAGCGAGAAGGTCCTGGGTAAACTTGTCGCCAGGGGCACGATGGCCGGGGACAAGGTCGATGAGATCCTCGCGCGGATCACGCCGACCGCCGACTTCGCGCTGCTTGAGGGTTGCCAGATGGTGATCGAGGCGGTGTTCGAGGATGTCGCGATCAAGGCTGAAACCACCCGCAAGGCCGAAGCCGTGCTGCCCGCCGACGCGATCTTCGCGACCAACACCTCGACGCTGCCGATCACTCAGCTGGCCGAAGCCTCGGCCCATCCCGGCCAGTTCATCGGCACGCACTTCTTTTCGCCGGTGGACCGCATGGGCCTGGTCGAGATCATCATGGGCAAGAAGACCGCGCCCGAGACGCTGGCCAAGGCGATGGATTTTGTCGCGCAGGTCCGCAAGACCCCGATCGTCGTCAACGACAGCCGCGGTTTCTACACCAGCCGCGTCTTCCGCATGATGATCTTCGAAGGCGTGGCCATGCTCGAAGATGGCGTGGAACCGGCCCGCATTGAGAATGCGGCAAAGTCTGCCGGCTTCCCCGTCGGCCCGCTGGCGCTGCTCGACGAAGTGACGATGGAATTGCCGGTCAAGATCCTCGAAGATGCTGCAGGCGAACAAGGCAATACCTACACCATCGAAAAGGGCATGAGCGTGCTCAAGCGGATGATCGCGCTAGGGCGCGGCAGCCGCAAGGCCGGCGGCGGGTTCTATGATTATCCCGCAGGTGCGCCAAAGCATCTCTGGAAAGGTCTCGCCGAGGAATTTCCTAACGCCAGGCAGCAGCCTCCGCACGAGGATCTGAAGTCGCGCTTCCTCTATGCGCAGGCCAACGAAACCGCGAACTGCATGGCTGAAGGCGTCATCGAGACCGCCGAGGACGGCGATCTGGGCGCGATCTACGGCTGGGGATTCCCGGCTTGGACCGGGGGTACGCTCAGCTTCATCGACACGATCGGCATTGCCGGGTTCGTGCGTGAGGCGGACCGTCTGGCGCAACTTTATGGCGCGCGCTTCGCCCCATCGGCATGGCTGCGCGAAAGGGCCACCAAGAGTGCGGGCTTCTACCCCTCTCCGAAACTCTGATGAAAAAGATTGCCATGCGCCGCGTCATCTTCGAGAGCGAACACGAACAGTTCCGCGACAGCGTTCGCCGCTTCATGCAGGCCGAAGTCGCCCCACACGCCGAACTCTGGCGAAAGCAAGGCATGGTCGACCGCGAGACCTACACCAGCGCGGGCGCGCAGGGCCTGCTGTGCGTGTTCGGCGATGAACGCTTCGGTGGGGCGGGGATCGACGATTTCCGTTTCGACCAGATCATCATCGAAGAAAACATGCGTCACGGCGACATTGGCTTCTACATCCACCTGCACAGCGACCTGGTCGCGCCCTATATCCACAAGCTGGGCAACGAGGAGCAGAAGGCGCGGTTCATGCCAAGGATCATCTCGGGCGAGACGATTCTGGCCGTGGCGATGACCGAACCGTCGACCGGCAGCGACCTCGCTGGCATGAAGACCCGAGCGGTGCCGAAGGGCGACCATTGGGTGCTCAACGGCGCCAAGACCTATATATCGAACGGCATCCTCGGGGACCTTGTCGTGGTAGCGGCGCGCACCGATCCCGACCGTCCGCATGGCATCAGCTTGTTCCTGGTCGAACGCGGCATGGATGGCTTTGAGCGCGGCCGCAAGCTCGACAAGATGGGGCTCAAGAGCCAGGACACCGCCGAACTGTTCTTCAACGACGTGCAGGTTCCAAAGGAGAACCTGCTGGGTGAGGCGGGACAGGGGTTCAAATACCTCGCGCTGATGCTGGCGCAGGAACGTCTTGTCGCAGCGATCGGCTTCATGGCGACCGCGCAGACTGCTTTCGACCTCACGCTGGATTACGTCAAGGAGCGCCGCGCCTTCGGCAGGCCGATCGGCGCCTTTCAGAACACGCGCTTCAAGATGGCCCAGATGCGTGCCGAACTCGATATGGCACAAACCTACGTCGATCAGTGCGTGCTGCTGCTCAATGCGGGCGAGCTGACAGCAGAAGATGCTTCGGCGGCAAAGCTGTTGACCAGCGAACTCGAAGGCCGCGTCATGGACCAGTGCGTCCAGTTCCACGGCGGCGCGGGCTACATGGAAGAATACCGCATCAGCCGCATGTACACCGACGCCCGTATCAGTCGCATTTTCGCCGGCACCAGCGAGATCATGCTCGAAATCATCGGCCGTGGACTCGGGCTGGACGAGCGCAAGATGAATTGAGCAGTTGTCGGATTTTCTGCCCCAGCTAAGTGTTTAGTCCCAGTGACCCCCAGCTTCCCCCAGCTGGGATTAGAGCCGGGCGGTTATTTGATCCCACACCATTCTCTGGACCACCCGGAGTTAGAGTTTCCCGGCCTTGATCACGGTGACGGGGCTGGGTGCGCCGCCCGGATTCATCAACGTGATCGGGGGCTTGTTGCCGACGGCACCATGCGGCCAATCCTCGTTGTATAACACGGCGACGCAACGCCCACAGGACCGAAGTTCGAGAAGTTCTCTATCGCTGGCATCCCTGGGCGGGCCATCGGTCCATTGCGCTTCCGCCCTGGAAACAGGTGAAGGATCGAGTGTCCCGCCCAAGTCTGCCTGGTGGCCAGCAGTGAGGGTGCCAGCCACATCTCCTGGCAAATTGCTTTCGACGATGGCCTTGCCGCCGGGAACGGCCACGCGAATGTCAGGACCTACCGCGCTGACATCGAAGACCTGTCCTTGCGCGATGACCTTGCCAGCACGCGTGACGACGATGAACGGGCTCGAAAAGGCATTTCTTATTTTGAAGCGTGCTCGTCCCTCGTCGAGGACGACATGGCGCTCATTGCTGGAAATGCTGACGCGAATGCGCGAGTTCGTGTCCAGCGTGACGCGCGAACCATCGGCAAGCGCGAACGTGCGGATCTCGCCGAGCCCGGTCCGGTAGGTGGCTGCCAACACCTGTGTGCCAAGCGTAACGTTCGGCGCAAGGCCAGTCATCTGTAAGCGGGGCCGCGACCCCACCTTGCGTGCCTGAAGCGCAGCGCCGAGTCTTCGCGCCCTGATCGGGCGGGAGTGCGCTGCTACTATGATAATCTCGGGTGATGATCCTGTGAGCAAGGGCGCGCA
>JAJXVK010000268.1 GCA_021782155.1 Pseudomonadota bacterium | reverse complement strand
CGCCAATGCCGCCGAGCCGTGGAAGGTGCCCGATCCCAAGACGTTCGAGCCGTTTCCTGTGAAGTTCCTCGAAGAACGCAACGGACCCGACGGCACGCTACTTCCCTATGCCCGCGACGCCAAGGGCGCGCGTCCGTGGATCAAGCCGGGCACGCCGGGGCTGATGCACCGCATCGGCGGGATCGAGAAGAACCCGGGCACCGGCAACATCGACTATGCGCCCGCCAGCCACCAGGCGATGACCGACGCGCGCAAGGCGAAGGTCGACGGCATCGCGCACGGCATCCCGGCGCAGGGCATCGAGATCGGTGAGGCGGGCGGCAAGCTCGCCGTGGTGGGCTGGGGATCGACCTTCGGGCCGATCCACCAGGCGGTGCGCCGGGCGCGCAAGAAGGGGCTGGATGTCAGCCACATCCACGTGCGCCACATCTGGCCGCTGCCGGAAAATCTTGGCGAACTACTCAAGGGTTACGAGCGTATCCTCGTGCCCGAGATGAACACCGGCCAGTTCAAGACGGTGCTGCGCGACCAGTTCCTTGTCGACGCGAAGCCCTACAACAAGGTGTCGGGCCAGCCGTTCACCATCGCCGAAATCGAAGCCGCGATCGAAGGAGCGCTGGCATGAACGACATGACCCCGATCCAGACCACGCTGAAGGACTGGGAAACCGACCAGGAAGTGCGCTGGTGCCCCGGCTGCGGCGACTACGCGATCCTCAAGGCCGTGCAGCGCACGCTACCCGAGATCGGCGCCGATCCGGCCAGGACCGTATTCATCAGCGGTATCGGCTGTTCGAGCCGCTTCCCCTACTACATGGAGGCCTATGGCTTCCACACCATCCACCGCCGCGCGCCCGCGCTGGCGACGGGGGCCAAGCTCGCCAATCCCGAGCTCGACATCTGGCTGATCACCGGTGACGGCGATGGGCTGTCGATCGGCGGCAACCACCTGATGCATGTCCTGCGGCGCAACGTGAACATGCAGATCATGCTGTTCAACAACGAGATCTACGGCCTTACCAAGGGCCAATACTCGCCCACCAGCCGCGTCGGCACGCCCAGCCCCTCGACCCCGCTCGGCTCGGTCGACCGCCCCGCGCAGCCCTGCGCCTTCGCGCTCGGCTCGGGCGCGCGCTTCGTGGCGCGCGGGTTCGACGTGTCGAAGGAACTGCCCAGCGTGCTCAAGGCGGCGCACGCGCACCAGGGTGCGGCGTTCATCGAGATATTCCAGAACTGCATCGTCTACAACAAGGACCGCTTCGAGGACTTCGCCGCGCCCAAGGGCGCCGAGGACCGCCAGCTGTGGCTGAAGGACGGCGAACCCATGCTGTTCGCGAAGGGCACGAAGGGCATCGCGCTCGACCACCAGAACCTGTGCCTCAAGGTGGTCGACGTGATCGATGGCGACTGGCAGGCGGCCAATGTCATCGTCCACGACGTGAAGAACCGCTCGGTCGCGCACATGCTGGTCGAACTGCCCTTCGGCGCCTTCCCGATGGCGCTGGGCGTGCTCTACGACGATCCGCGCCCGACGTACGAAGGCGCGGTCGAGACGCAGGACGAGAAGGCGCGCGAAGGCAAGGTGCCCGATCTCGCCGCACTGCTCGCCAGGGGCCAGACCTGGACCGTCAGCTGACGGGCTTGCCCGCGAGCGCGTTCAGCTCGCGGGCGATTTCCTCGGGTATTTCGACGCTCGCGGCCGCGATGTTCTCGCGCAGGTGCGCGAGCGACGACGTGCCGGGAATCAGCAGCACGTTCGGGCTGCGCGCCAGCAGCCAGGCCAGCGCCAGCTGCATCGGCGTCACGTCAAGACGCCGCGCCAGTTCGTCGAGCCTGCCCGACTGGATCGGGCTGAACCCGCCGAGCGGGAAAAACGGTACATAGGGGATGCCCTGCGCGGCCAGGTCGTCGATCATCGCATCGTCGGCGCGGCGGATCAGGTTGTAGTGGTTCTGCACGCAGACGATCGGGGCGACGCCTTGTGCCGCGCGCACCTGCCCGGCGCTGGCGTTGCTCATGCCGACGTGGCCGACAAGGCCCCGATCGACGCAGGACACCACTGCGCGCACCATGCGCTCCACTTCGGCGGGCGGCACCGAGGGATCGAACAGGCGCACGTTGACGATGTCGATCTTCGCCAGACCCAGCGTCTCGACGTTGCGCTTGATCGCCGCGACGATCTCGTCGTCCGAGGTCGCGGGCCGCCATGAAGCGTCCGGTCCGCGCTTCGCGCCGATCTTGCTGACGACCACGGGGCGGCGCGGATAGGGAAACAACGCCTCGCGGATCAGCTGGTTGGCGATTTCTGGGCCATAGAAATCGGCTGTGTCGATATGGTCGATGCCGCTGTCCACCGCCTCGCGCACAACGGCGAGCGCCTGCTCGTGATCGCGCGGCGGGCCCCACACGCCCTTGCCGGGCAGCTGCATCGCGCCGAAGCCCATGCGGTGCACGGTGAGGCCGGTTCCGGGGAAAGTGAAGGTGCCGCCAAGGTTGCTCATGGTCCTGTCTCCCGATTCATGAGTGCGGTGGCGAACAGCGCCCATCCGGCGCCGCCCAGCCATCCGGCGATGACGTCGGTCGGATAGTGGACCCCCAGCCAGATCCGGCTCAGCGCGACCAGCATCGACAGCGCAACCGCGCCGCCGATCAATCCGCGCCGCACGCCGGTACGCTCGCTAAGGGCGGCGAAGGCCGGTGCC
>JAJXVK010000267.1 GCA_021782155.1 Pseudomonadota bacterium | reverse complement strand
GGGCGACCAGTCGCCGATCATCAACGCCCTGATCGAAGCAGCGCAGAACGGCAAGGCGGTGACCGCGGTGGTCGAGCTGAAGGCGCGCTTCGACGAGGAACGCAACCTCAAATGGGCGAGCGAGCTGGAACGGGCGGGCGTGCAGGTGATATATGGTTTCGTCGACTGGAAGACCCACGCCAAGGTCAGCCTGGTGGTGCGGCGCGACGACAACGGCTATCGCACCTATTGCCACTTCGGGACCGGCAATTACCACCCCGTCACCGCCAAGCTCTACACCGATCTGAGCTTCTTCACCGCCAATCCGGCGCTGGGGCGCGACGTCGCCAAGCTGTTCAATTTCATCACCGGCTATGTCGAGCCGCACGAGCTGGAACAGCTCGCGATTTCGCCGCTGACGCTGCGCGAGAAGCTGTACGCGCTGATTGACCGCGAGATCGCCCATGCCCGCGCCGGGCGCAAGGCGGCGATCTGGGCCAAACTCAACGCGCTCACCGAAAAGGCGATGATCGACCGGCTCTACGAAGCGAGCCAGGCCGGGGTCGAGATCACCCTGGTGGTGCGCGGCATCTGCTCGCTGCGCGCGGGCGTGCCCGATCTCAGCGAGACGATCCGCGTCAAGTCGATCATCGGCCGGTTCCTCGAACACAGCCGGATCTGGGTGTTCGGCAATGGCCACCAGCTGCCCAGCCGCCGCGCCGACGTGTTCATCACCTCGGCCGATGCGATGAGCCGCAACCTCGACCGGCGGGTCGAAGTGCTGGTGCCGATCACCAACCCCACGGTGCATGACCAGGTGCTCGACCAGGTGATGCTCGCCAATATCCTCGACACCGAGCGCAGCTGGCGGCTCGATCCCGACGGGGAATACCACCGCATGGCGATTGGCGAATCCGGCTTCAACTGCCACGACTATTTCATGAGCAATCCTTCGCTATCGGGCCGCGGCGCGGCGATCGAGGATCATGACGTGCCGCGCCTGTCGTTGAGAGACCGGCGCAAGTGATCGCCAGCGCCAGGCGCGCCCGCAAGGGGCCGCGCCGCAGCCCCGACCTGCCCCGCGCGGTGATCGACATCGGTTCGAACACGGTGCGGCTGGTGATCTATGGCGGCCCCAGCCGCGCGCCGGTCACGCTGTGGAACGAGAAGGTCGCCGCGCGGCTCGGGCGTGACCTCGCCGATACGGGCGACATTCCCGGCGCGGCGATGGACGAGGCGCTGGCGGCGCTGGCGCGTTACGCGGTGATTATCGGGGATCTGGGGATCGCGGAAGTCGAGGCGGTCGCCACGGCGGCGGCGCGCGATGCCGGCAATGGCGCCGAATTCCTCGCCCGCGCGGGCGCGCTCGGCCTTGGTATCGCCTTGCTGAGCGGCGAGGAGGAAGCCCGCGCCAGCGCCTGGGGCGCGATCGGCGCCTTTCCCGGCGCGCGCGGCACGGTGGTCGATCTGGGCGGCGGCAGCCTCGAGCTGACCGAGATACGCGACGGCGGCTGCTTCGGCGCGACCAGCCTGCGGCTGGGCACGCTGCGGCTGCCCGCGCTGCGCGCCAAGGCCAATTTCGCCAAGAAGATCCGCAAGACGCTGAAGGAAGCCGGCTGGGGGGATCCGCGCCCTGTCCCCTTCTACATGGTCGGCGGCACCTGGCGCGCCTTCGCCTCCTACGCTATGCGCGAATACGATTACCCGCTCACCGATCCGCACGGCTTCGAACTGGCCGCGGCGGAGGCGGAGCGGCTGGCGCACAAGCTGCTGCGCTCCGTCCCCGACAAGCTCGCCGCGATCCGCGGGATCAGCGCGATGCGCGCGGACAAGTTGCCGGATGCCGCGGCCCTGCTGCTGGCGATGATGGACGCGATGCAGCCCGAACGGCTGGTGTTTTCAAGCTGGGGCCTGCGCGAAGGGCTGCATTTCCAGCGGCTCGATCCGCTCGAACAGGCCAAGGACCCGCTGCTTGCCGGGGTCGCCGCCTTTGCCAGCGAAAGGGCGGCCAGCGTCACCGATGCCGCGCTGCTCGCCGGCTGGAGTGCGGCGGTCGCCGGGCGCGGTCATGCCCGCAGCGAGCGGCTGCGGCTTGCCGCGGCGCAGCTGGCGATCGCGCTGCACCGGGTCGAACCCAATCTGCGTGCCGCCCATGCGGTGGAATGGGCGCTCGACAAGCGCTGGATCGATTGCAACGCGCGCGAACGCGCGGCTCTGGCGGCGATCCTGCTGGGCGGTCTGGGCATCACCGCGATGCCGACACGGGTCGAGCGGCTGGCCCCGGCCGAGCTGCTGAGCGAGGCGACGAGCTGGGGCCTTGCCTATCGGCTGGCACAAAGGCTGGGCGCGACCGCGCGCAGCGCGCTGTCCGCCAGCACTTTGACGATCGACGGCAACCGGTTGGTGCTGGCGATCGCGCCCGATCATGCCGCGCTGGCGGTCAACCCGGTGGTTCGCGATCTCGATGCGCTCGCCCAGCGGCTTGGCCTCGAGCCGCGGATCGAACTCGCAGAAGCGGAAACCGGCGCACGCTGACCGGCGCCGATGCGCGCTACACCAGCGCCGCCGCATCCGCGCCGACCCGCTCGAAATAGCGCGCCATGCCCTGCGCGGCGCGATCGGACAGGGCGATGAACACCCTGCGGCGATCCTCGCCATCTTCCTCGCGCACCAGCAGCCCGCTGTCGACCATCTGCGCGATCCAGCGCAGTGCGGTGGTCGCCGGGACGGCGG
>JAJXVK010000068.1 GCA_021782155.1 Pseudomonadota bacterium | reverse complement strand
AGCGTGTCGGACGCAATCCCAAGACGGGAATAGAAGTGCCGATCACTCCGCGCAGGGTCCTCACCTTCCGCGCCAGCCAGATGCTCAAGGATCGCATCTGCGCCGACGGATGAGCGAACGGCCCGGCCTCGATTTCCGGGACGGCAAGGATCCCGGCGCTTTGAGAACCATCGGCGAAGTCGCCAGGGGGCTGGGCATCAAGCCGCACGTTCTGCGGTATTGGGAAGAGCAGTTCCCGATGCTTCGTCCGCTCACCCGCGGGGGCGGGCGGCGCTATTACCGGCCAGAGGACGTCTCGCTGGTCGGCACGATCGACCGGCTTCTCCACCAGGAAGGCTTTACCATCAAGGGCGCCCGCCTCGCGCTCGAAGATGGCAAGGCCGATGGCGCCGGTGCGCGGGACGCCGCCCGTCCGGTGAGCGTTGACGCTCTGCGGCGGCTGCGCGGCAAGCTGGCCGAAGCCCTCGAAGCCGCCAGTTGAGACTCAGTCGAGTGGTTTGCGCCGCCAGCCACTGAGCGTCAGGATCTCGAAACGCTCGGTCACCCGGCCATCGCTGCTGGCCTGTGCCGCAAACGCGTCGCGCGCGCGCGCCAGCCCCGCCTTGCCCGGCGCCGGTCCATGCCGGGCAAGCAGGTTCTGTGCCGCTTGCGCCCGCAGGTCCGCCACGAGCCTGTCCAGTGTGCCAAAGCTTGCGGCCAGCGAGCGGCTGTCGATCACCGGGTCATCGAAACCACAGCGCTGGAGCAACTGGCCGCCGGCGCGCACGTCTACCATCGGATGCATTCGCGGGGAGGGGCGCTCGTCGTCGGCTGCGGCCATGGCCGCGCGCAAGGCGGGTGCGCTGCCAGCGCCAAGGAAGCTTGCGATCATCAGCCCTCCGGGCGCGAGCGCCGCGCGCAAGTGGATCAGCGCGCCGGGCAGGTCGTTGACCGTGTCGAGCGTGCCGAGACAGGCGATCAGGTCCCACGGCCCGCCGGGGAGCGGGCGTTCCTCGTCGATCGCCCACTCGCCTTCGCCGGGCAATGGGTCGGCTCGATCCGCCGCGACGCCGCGCGCCGCCATGTCGCAGGCCAGTCCGCCGGTCCAGTCGCCGATCACCAGCGCTCGCGCCGGCTCGTGGCGCAGGAAGGCGAGTCGTTCGATTACGTCCTCGACCATGTCGTCGAGCAGGTAGCGCGCCGCGCCGGGCGCGCGCTGGAAGCGGCGCAGGCGCGCGCGGGCGGCAAGCCGGCGGCGTGGAGCGAAGATCATGGGGGGCGGGGAAGCCATGAGCAGCGCCTGCACCTTGCCGGCGCGCTTGCCAAGTCCCGCGCGCTGGCGAATTGTGGGCCGGTCATGGCCCTTCCTGCCGCGCTCACTCCGCTCGTCGACCTGGTCTTCCCGCCGCGCTGCCCGTTGTGCGGCGAGGCGCTGGCCGAGCAGGGCGGGCTGTGCGTCGGCTGCTGGAGCGGACTGGCGATACCCGGCGAACCGAGCTGCGCGAAATGCCAGCGTCCGCTGGGCGCGGCGGCGGAAGGCGGCGGGATGGTCTGCGCTGTGTGCATGGCGCATCCGCCGCGGCACGGCGGAATCTATTCGGCGACGCTCTACAACGACACCTCGCGCAAGCTGGTACTCGCCTTCAAGCATGGCCGGCGAATCGGTCTCGCGCCGCTGCTCGCGCGGCTGGTCGCGACACGGATCCCGCCTCTGGAGGGGGACTGGCTGCTCGTGCCGGTGCCGCTGCACCGCTGGCGGCTGTGGGCGCGTGCCTTCAACCAGTCGGCGTTGCTCGCGCGAGAAATCGCGCGGCTGACCGGCCAGCACCTGCTGGTTGACGGGCTTGTCCGATCGAGGCGCACCCCCACGCTCGGCGGACTCGGCCGTGCGGCGCGGGCCCGCACGCTGGCCGGAGCGATCGCGGCCAATCCTGCACGATCGCGCGAGTTGCGCGGCGCCAGGGTGCTGCTGGTCGACGACGTTCTGACGAGCGGGGCAACGAGCGACGCCTGCATCGCCGCGCTGCGTCGCGCCGGGGCAGGCGAAGTGCGCATCGCCTGCTTTTCGCGCGTGCTCGACGAAGCTCTCGACGATGCGGGACCAGGCCGCGATGCGGGATTTCACACCGGCTGAGCGCGCCAACGAAAACGCCCGGGAGACAAGCTCCCGGGCGCAGTCGTGACGAAACTGTCAGCGTCCGAACCTTCGGTCCGGAACGGCGGCCCCCCGACCGCCTCGCACATATCCCTCACCATCAGCGCTGCCTTGCCTCTGGCCCCCTAGTTGCCTGGGCCGGGCGCTGACTTCATTCCCTGAACATTGGCGCTCGTGCGCCGCCTTGCGGCGGTTCAGTTGCACGGTTCCCTCAAACCGCGAGGCTCTTCTTGCCGAGTGGGGACGAAGTGAAAAGCGCTTCGTGACGGGGTAGTGGATTTTGCCTCCCCGCTGTGGTTATCGTGCAACAAATGGGGCCAATTCGGGCTCGAATGCGAAAGGTCGTTGTCATTTCAGCCGATTCCGAGACGCAGGCGCGCGAGCAGGGCGATCGCTTCATGCCGAAATTCGACGATGCCGGCCTGGTGACCGCAGTGGCGATCGACGCCGCCAGCGGGCGTCTGCTGATGCTCGCGCACATGGACCGCGAGGCGATCGACAAGACGGTGGAGACCGGATTCGCGCACTTCCATTCGCGCTCGCGCGGCAAGCTGTGGATGAAGGGGGAGACCTCGGGCCACACGCTGAAAGTGCTCGAGATTCGCGTCGATTGCGACCAGGACGCGCTCGAGCTGATCGTCGATGCGGCGGGCCCGGCGTGCCACACGATGGCCACCAGCTGCTTCTATCGCAAGCTGGCCACGGATGGCCGACTCCAGCGAGTCGAGGGTTAGTCGTCGGGGTCATCAGGGATTGACGTTTACGTAAAGGGGAGGTAGCGCCTCCGACATGCCGACGCCACGCCTCCAAGAGCGCTCCGCCAGGGAGCGGGTGCATACCGGGCACCTCGACCAGCCCGACGAACGCGCACGCGAGCATTTCACCATTTCCGACCTTTCGGCCGAATTCGGGGTTACCGCCCGGGCGCTGCGCTTCTACGAGGACGAAGGGCTTATCGCACCGACCCGCGCGGGCCTGTCGCGAATCTATTCGAAGCGCGACCGCGCGCGGCTGGCGTGGATCATGCGCGCCAAGAACGTGGGCTTCAGCCTCGGCGAAATCCGCGACATGATCGATCTTTACGACTTGGGCGACGGTCGCAGCGAACAGCGCCGATTCACCATCGAGAAGTGCCGCGAGCGCGTCGAGGCGCTCAGGCGCCAGCAGGCCGACATCGCCGACACGATCGCCGAACTGACCGATTTCATCAACCTGGTGGTCGACCGCGAACGCGCCGAGGGGCGCGATCCCGACAATTCTGCAAAGGACTGAGCGATGCCGACATACAAGGCGCCAACCGGCGACACGCGCTTCATCGTGAACGAGGTGTTGCGGCTCGAAAGCTACGGCAACCTGCCCGGCTTCGAGAGCGCGACACAGGACATGACCGATGCGATCATCGAGGAAGGTGGCCGTTTCGCCTCGGAAGTCTTCGCGCCGATCAACCAGGCGGGTGACGAGCAGGGCTGCACGCGCCACCCCGACGGATCGGTGACGACGCCCGACGGGTTCAAGGAAGCCTATGCCAAGTATCGTGAGGGCGGCTGGGGCACGCTGTCCGCCCCGGTCGAGTTCGGCGGGCAGGGCTTGCCGCATGTGATGGGCTTCGTGATGGAGGAATACCTCGCCACGGCCAACCACGCGCTTGCAATGTATCCGGGCCTCGCCAACGGCGCTGTCAGCGCGATCCTCGCCAAGGGGTCGCCCGAGCAGCGTGAAAAGTACCTGCCGAAGATGATCTCGGGCGAATGGCTCGGCACGATGAACCTGACCGAGCCGCATTGCGGCACCGACCTCGGCCTGATTCGCACCAGGGCCGAGCCGCAGGCCGACGGGTCCTATGCGATCACGGGCACCAAGATCTTCATCTCGGCGGGCGAGAACGACCTCGTCGACAACATCATCCACCTGGTTCTGGCCAAGACTCCGGGCGCGCCCGAATCGTCCAAGGGCATCTCGCTGTTCATCGTGCCCAAGGTGCTGGTCAACGACGACGGCTCGCTGGGTGAGCGCAACGCGGTTTCCTGCGGTTCTATCGAACACAAGATGGGCATCCACGGCAACGCGACGTGCGTGATGAACTACGACGACGCCAAGGGCTGGATCGTCGGCGAGGAATGCAAGGGCCTTGCCGCGATGTTCATCATGATGAACGCCGCGCGCCTCGGCGTCGGCATCCAGGGCCTCGCCCAGGCTGAGGTCGCCTACCAGAACGCGGTAATCTATGCGCAGGAACGCCGCCAGGGCCGCGCGCTGACGGGGCCCGCCGAGCCGCAGCAGAAGGCCGACCCGCTGTTTGTCCACCCCGACGTGCGCCGCATGCTGATGGACGCCAAGGCCTTCACCGAAGGCATGCGCGCGCTGTGCCTGTGGGGTGCCTTGCAGGTCGACCTCAGCCACAAGGCGGCGAGCGAGGAAGAACGCCAGATGGCGGACGACCTGATCAGCCTGATGACCCCGGTCATCAAGGGCTACGGCACCGACATGGGCTATTACACCGCCACCAACATGCAGCAGATCTATGGCGGCCACGGCTACATCCGCGAATGGGGCATGGAGCAGTTCGTGCGCGATTCGCGCATCGCCATGATCTACGAAGGCGCCAACGGCGTGCAGGCGATGGACCTGTGCGGACGCAAGCTCGCCATGAACGGCGGCCGCGCGATCCAGGCGTTCTTCAAGCTGGTCGACGATGAATGCGCCGATGCGGGTGCGAACGAGACCGTCGCACTGGTTGCCGAGCGGCTGGCCAAGGCCAACGGCGAGCTCAAGGCCGCGACGATGTGGTTCATGCAGCACGCCATGGCCGACCGCAATTCGCTCGGCGCCGGAGCCTATGCCTACATGACGCTGATGGGCATCGTCTCGCTCGGCCTGATGTGGCTGAAGATCGCCAGGGTCGCCGCGGCGAAGCTGGCAGCAGGCGAGGGCGACAAGGCGTTCCACGAAGCCAAGCTCGTCACCGCGAAGCACTTCGCGCTGCGCTCGACTCCGCAAGCGGGCGCTCTGCGCCGCGAGATCGAGGCGGGTGGCGAAACCGTGATGGCGCTGCCGGTCGAGGCTTTCGCGACGGCTTGAGCTTTCCACTTCTGCCCGAACCGCTGCGACTAACCTCGCCTGCGGCTCGGCAAGTCTCGCCCCCCCCCGCTTGCGGGAGGGGGGGGCTTTCTACCCGAACACCTCGTCGAAAAGGCTCATCATCGCGGCCCAGCTCTGGCGGTCAGCGCTGGCATCGTAGCCGAGCGCGGGCAGGCCGTGCGAATCGGCTTCGGGGTCGGTGAAGCCGTGCTTCACGCCCGAATAGACGTGGAGGTGCCAGTTGGCCCCGGCGGCGTCCATTTCCTCCTCGAAGGCAGCAACCTGCTCGCGCGGGACGAGCGGGTCTCGGTCGCCGTGGCAGACAAGCACGCGAGCGCCGATCGCATCGCCCGCCCGCGCGGGACGCGAACTCGACAGGATGCCGTGGAAACTCGCCACGATGGCGACGTCCGCATCCATTCGCGCGGCTTCGAGCACCGCCTGACCGCCCATGCAGTACCCGATCGCCGCCATCGGCAGGCCGCCGCGTTCGGGCTGTGCGGCGAGCGTATCGATCGCCGCGGCGATGCGCGCGCGGTAGTGGCCTACGTCCTCGCGCAGCTTCGTGCCCAGCCCGTGCGCCGCCGCGCGGTCGGGCACCGGCTCGCCGTAGAAGTCGGCCATGAAGGCGAGGTAGCCCGCGTCGGCCAGCATCGGCATGCGGCGCAGCACGTTGGGCGCGGCGTTCATGATCGTGGGGAACACGACCACCGCCGCGCGCGGCGTTCCCGCCGGGCGCGCGAGGTATCCGGTCAGCGCGGTGCCCCGGTCGGAATATTCGACCTTTTCCAGCGCCATCGCGCTCATTCCTCCGGCAGGAACTCGGGCACCGAAAGGTAGCGCTCGCCGGTGTCGTAGTTGAAGCCGAGCACACGGCTGCCCTCGGGCAGTTCGGGCAGCTTCTGCGCGATCGCGGCGAGCGTTGCGCCCGAGCTGATGCCCACCAGCATGCCTTCCTCGCGCGCGCAGCGCAGCGCCATCGCCTTGGCGTCGGCAGCATCCACCTTGATCGCGCCGTCGATAGCGCTGGTGTGGAGGTTCGAGGGAATGAAGCCAGCACCGATGCCCTGGATCGGGTGCGGGCCGGGCTGGCCGCCCGAGATTACCGGCGAGAGCGCAGGCTCAACCGCGAAGGCCCTCATCGCGGGCCAGCTCTTCTTGAGCGTCTCGGCGCAGCCGGTCAGGTGGCCACCGGTGCCGACGCCGGTGATCAGCACGTCGATGGGCGTGTCGGCGAAGTCCGTGAGGATTTCCTGCGCGGTGGTGCGAGCATGGACCGCGACGTTGGCGGGGTTCTCGAACTGTTGCGGTATCCACGCGCCGGGCGTTTCCTGCGCCAGTTGCTGCGCACGCTCGATCGCGCCCTTCATGCCCTTTTCCTTGGGCGTGAGGTCGAAGCTGGCGCCATAGGCGAGCATCAGCCGGCGCCGCTCGATCGACATCGATTCGGGCATGACCAGCACCAGCTTGTAGCCCTTGACCGCCGCGGCCATGGCGAGGCCGATGCCGGTGTTGCCGCTGGTCGGCTCGATGATCGTACCGCCGGGCTTGAGGCTGCCGTCAGCCTCGGCCGCCTCGATCATGGCAAGTCCGATGCGGTCCTTGATCGAACCGCCGGGATTGGCGCGCTCGGCCTTCACCCAGACCTCGTGGTCGGGGAACATCCGCGACAGGCGGACGTGCGGGGTATTGCCGATGGTGGCGAGGATGCTGTCGGCCTTCATTGTGCAGGTTCCTTCTCCGCTGCTGCCGGTTCTTCCGGCCCTGTCTGGCGGAACTGCGGGGCGAAAGTGCGCGCCCGCGCCAGTTCCGGGAATATGACTGCCCATATCGCAGTCACGACTATGGCTCCCACGCCGCCGAATACAACCGCCCCCGTCGCGCCAATGAGCGCGGCGGCAAGGCCTGACTGCATCTCGCCCAGCTCGTTCGAGGCGGAAATGGTCAGGCCCGAGACCGACGAGACGCGCCCGCGCATGTCGTCGGGCGTGTTGAGCTGGACCAGCGTGTTCCGCACGAAGACCGAGACCATATCCGCAGCGCCAAGCAGCGCGAGCATCACCAGCGACAGCCCGTAGTTGCGCGACACGCCGAACACCACCGTCGCTCCGCCGAACGCCGCGACGGCCCACAGCATCTTGACCCCTACGTTCTTCTCCAGCGGGCGCCAGGATAGCCAGAATCCCACGATCGCGGCGCCAATAGCCGGTGCGGCGCGCATCTGGCCGAGGCCTTCTGGTCCGACGTGAAGGATGTCGCGCGCATAGACCGGCAGCAGCGCGGTCGCCCCGGCGAGCAGCACCGCGAACAGATCGAGCGTGATGCATCCGAGCAGAAAGCGCTCGTTCCAGACATAGCCCAGGCCTTCGGCCATCTGGCGTATCGGGTGGATGTCGCGGCGCATTTTCGTGGGTGGCAGCGGCTTGATCATCAGCACGCAGGCCATCGAAACCGCGAGCGACACCGCGCCGATCCAGTAAGGCAGGGCGGCATGGGCGGCATAGAGCAGGCCGCCCGCGGCCGGCCCCACCATTGCTGCCGCCTGCCACGAAATGCTCGACTGCGCGATGGCCTTGGGCAACAGAGCGGGCGGAACGATGTTCGGCGTGATGGCGCTCATCGCCGGGCCGCTGAACACGCGGGCGGTGCCGTGCAGCGCGGCGAGCGCAAACAGCAGCGGCAGCGACAGCGCGTGCGCGTTGGTCGCGATGGCGAGAACCAGTGCGACGATCACATCGGTCGAATAGGAAAACGCCGCCATGTAACGGCGGTCGAAACGGTCCGCGGCCCAGCCGGCTACCGGCGTGAGCACGAACAGCGGCAGGAACTGGAACAGCCCGATCAGGCCGAGCTGGAACGCGGCGTGCGAACGGCTCATGCCATAGACGCCGCGCGCAACGTCATAGACCTGCCAGCCGATTACGACGACCATCGAGGTTGTCGCGATGGTCGCAGCGAAGCGCGCGACCCAGTAGAACCGGAAGTCGGGGATCGCGATCGGCGATTTGGGATCGTTGAGCGCGGAAGTCACCGCGCCGCAATGGCAGCGCGGCTCATCCTTGCCAAGCAAGCAAATCTAAATGCGGTTCAAATTGAAACCGAGAGAGTGAGCTTCACGTTCCGACCCGCGACCGGCACGAAGTCGCGCGTTTCGGAGGCAGCCATGCGCCCATCGACGTTGAGCAGGTTGTCACCCGAAAGGATCAGCGTCACCGGGCTGTCCTCGCCCATCACGCGCCAGGTCGCGCTCGCGCCGAGCAGGGTGAACGGCGCGGTCGGGTTCTCGTTCGCCGCGATGCGGTCCTGCCTGGCGAACCACTGCACCTCGCTGCGCAGCGTGACGGTGGCGAGGTCAAGTTCGACCGCGCCGCGCAGCCGCAGCGCGGGGATCAGCGGCACGGGACCGATCCCGGTCAGTGTCGCGTGGACATAGTCGCCGCCAGCCTCGAGCCGTAGTTCGTTGACACCCCACTGCGCCGCCGTGACCGAAGCCTCGCTCTCGATGCCCCAGAATTTCGCGGGAGACTGGACGAACTGGTAGACCGGCAGGTCTTCCTTGACCTGGCCTGTCGGCACCGGCGTGATGAAGTTCGAGAAATCGGTGTAGTAGGCGGTCAGCGCGAACACGGCCCGGTCGCCGCGGAAGCGCAGCCCGCCCTCGACGCCGTTGCTGCGCTCGATGCCGAAGTTCGGGTTGCCGATTTCGTAGGACTGCGTCGCGTCGTGCGCGCCATTGACGTAGAGTTCTTCCGAGGCGGGCGCGCGCTCGCCGTGGATTCCGGCGAGGTTGAGCGTCAGTTCGTCGGTCACGTGCCAGCCGATGCCGGCCGCGCCGGCGAGAAGGTCGAAAGTGCGCTTCACGCCGACGGGCTTTGCGCGCACGTCCGACTTTTCGTAGCGTAGCGCACCCTCGAGGTCGACGCGCGCGAGGCGCAGGTGCTGCTGGGTGAAGGCGGCAAAGCGGCTCGAATTGGTGTCGGGCAGCAACGGGTCGCCGATTACCGTCAGGTTTCCGTCGCCGTACTGGATACCGGACTGGCCGCGCCAGCCACCATGGCTGGCCTGCGTCGCGACGAGCCGCGCGTCGAAGGCCTTGTTGAGGAAGCGGGTCGCCGGAACGCCGTTGTCGAGTTCGGCGTGGTCGTAGTCGGCATAGGCTGCGTTGAACTCGACCCTGCTGAAGAAGCCGCTGTCGAAATTGAGCCCGGTGCGCATGCCCAGCCGCGTCTGCTTGAGCGCGATCTGCGTGGCGCCGCCAGGCGTCGCGCTGGGGCGCGGGGGAATGCCGTAGGTCGTGTCGAATTGCTGGACCGAAACGCCTATCGTCCCGCCGGTATCGATGAAGGCGAGCCCGGCTCCGAGCGTGTGTCCCTTGGCTGCCGAGTTGCTGAGCCGGCCAGAAGCATTGGCCGCGTCGGCCAGGTTGGCCGCGCCCGCCGCGTCACCGTTGGCGAGCAGGTCCGCCGCGTCAGCCAGCGTCTGCGCGCGAAGCTGCGGCGAGAGGACATAGCCGCCGATCCGCTCGTCGCCGGCGTGATTGTACGAGGCATCGACGTGCGCGACGAGCCTCGGCGCCACCGCCACATCGAGCGCGCCCGAAGCGAGCACCCCGTCGGCGGCGCTGCCGTAGCTGGCGATCCCGTCGAAGCTGTAGCCGTTCGCCGGCACCTTGCGCGGGATGCGCTTGTCAATCGCGTTGACCACGCCGCCCATCGGGTCGGACGAATAGAGCAGCGCTTCGGGACCGTGCAGCACGTCGATCCGGTCGACATTGAGCGTGTCGAGCGCCACCGCGTGGTCGCCCGACACCGACGAGGCGTCGAGCGAGCCGATGCCGTCGACCAGCACTTCGACCCTCGGCCCGTCGAATCCGCGCAGGACCGGACGCGACACGCCGGGCGCGAACGACGAGGACGAAACGCCCGGAAGTTTCGCGAGCGTATCGCCGATCTGCGGCTTCACATCGCGTAGCAGCTGATCTCCCGCGAGCACCACGGGCGCCATCACCGGGTCCTTGTCGGGCGAAAACACCCTGCCTGTGACGACGATCTCGGCGCCGTGCATGTCGTGGCCGGGCGGAAGCGGCGTGGTGTTTCCGCTGTCTTGCGAGGCCTTCGACTGGGTGGAGGGCGCGGTATCATCGGCGCGGGCGAACGTCGCGGCGAGGGGGGTGACCGAGAGAATCGAGGCCGTGAGCAGAAGGTGGCGGGGTGTCAAAATTGGGGGACCCATCTGTTTTGTGATTATGACGGGCGCTTCTTAGGAGAATGATATAATGTATCAACCCCTTTTTGCCGCAGTGCGGCAAAGTGACGAAGATTTCATGCGAGGCGAAGTGCCGGGTGCGCGTCGCCTGCCGCGAGGAACGACGGGGGACGACTGGAAAGGTCGTCAGCCGCGCTTGAGCAGTCGGGGATTGGGCTTCAACGAGCGCAGCATGCGCATGAAGTCGTCCTGGCGCACGATCCGTTCGAACTGGAAACCGCCGCGAACGCCATCGGTCCACACCAGGAAGGCCTCTATGCGTCCGACCACCGGCAGGCGGATGGTCAATCGCTCTCCCCGGCCGAGGTCGAGGGGGTTCTGCACCATGAAGCCGTTTGTCGAGATGTTTATGACGTGGAGCATGATGTCGCCAAGCATGCGATGCTCGCCGATGACCGGCAGTTCGACCGGGTGACGGGTCGAACGGCGAAGATCAGTAACCGAAAGCTGTGCACCGCCAGCCATTTGCGCTCCCTTTATGCATCGCGAACATCCTCACGCCGTATGCAACAGGAATGGCGAACATTTGGTAAAGCCGGAGACGATGAATTCCGGTCAGGTGCGCCGGACCATGCCGTGCTTTTTCTTTCCCGCGGAAATCCGCGCTTCTCCGCCATTCAGCGCGATGGCGAAAGCTTCGTCGCGGACCTGTTCACCGTTAACGCGCGCGCCGCCACCGGCGATCAGGCGCTTGGCCTCGCCACGGCTCGCCGCGAAACCGAGGCCGATCAGCGCATCGACAATGGTGATCGTGTCGTCAGCCGATTCGAACGTCGGCAGATCCTCGCCCACGCCGCCGCCGTCAAAGGTCGCCGCCGCGGTGCGCTCGGCCGCTTCGGCCGCCTCGCGCCCGCGCACCAGCGCCGTGACTTCGTTCGCCAGCACGACCTTGGCCGCGTTGATCTCGCTGCCTTCGAGCGCTTCGAGCCGCGCGATCTCGCTGAGCGGCAGGTCGGTGAACAGCCTGAGGAAGCGGCCCACGTCGCGGTCGTCGGTGTTGCGCCAGTATTGCCAGAAGTCCCATGCCGGGAGCTGCGCTTCGTTGAGCCAGACGGCGCCGTTGACCGACTTGCCCATCTTGGCGCCATCCGCCGTGGTGAGCAGCGGAGTTGTGAGGCCGAACAGCTCGATCCCGTTCATGCGACGGGTCAGTTCGATGCCGTTGACGATGTTGCCCCACTGGTCCGACCCGCCCATCTGCAACCGGCAGCCGTTGCGCAGCGCCAGTTCACGGAAATCGTAAGCCTGCAGGATCATGTAGTTGAATTCGAGAAAGGTCAGCGGCTGTTCGCGCTCGAGCCGCAGCTTGACCGAATCGAAGGTCAGCATCCGGTTGACCGTGAAGTGCGGCCCCACGTCGCGCAGCAGGTCGACGTAGCCGAGCCTGGACAGCCAGTCGTCGTTGTTGACCATGACCGCGTCGGTCGGTCCGTCGCCGAAGGTCAGCAGGCGCTCGAACACGGTGCGGATCGAGGCGATGTTCTGCGCGATCGTCTCGGTTGTCAGAAGCTTTCGGCTCTCGTCCTTGCCCGACGGATCGCCCACCTTGGTGGTGCCGCCGCCCATCAGCACGATCGGCTTGTGACCCGCTTGCTGGAGCCGGCGCAGCATCATGATTGAAACGAGGTTGCCGACGTGCAACGACGGAGCCGTCGCATCAAAGCCGACATAGGCGGGCACGACCTGCTTGCTGGCGAGGGCGTCAAGCCCCTCGGTGTCGGTTACCTGGTGGATGTAGCCGCGCTCGTCGAGCAGGCGGATAAGGTCGGACTTGTATGTCATGGCGGCGCGCCGCCTAGCACGGAGATGCGCGCTTGGAAACGTACAGCCTGATCCCGCACCCCGATCACCCGCCGCTGGCGGTCACCTCGGTCGAGGCGCGGGTGATTTCGCACGACGCGAACTGGCTCAGGCTGCGCTGGCGGATCGAGGGGAGCGGCAAGCTCTTCATTCCGCCCTTCGCCGGGAAGGGCCGCGCGGGGGACTTGTGGAAGACCACCTGCTTCGAGGCCTTCATCCAGCCGCGCGGGGGGGCGGGCTACGTCGAGCTCAACCTCTCGCCGTCGGAACGCTAGATC
>JAJXVK010000266.1 GCA_021782155.1 Pseudomonadota bacterium | reverse complement strand
GGCAATCGCGCGGCTCAAGCCCTTGCGCTGGCAGCGGCCGCCATGCACAGTGCGGCCATTCGCATTTCCTTGGATCATCAGTGGGGTAGGATATGACAGCCAGAATCGCACGTCGCCTGTTGGCGGCGGCATCGCTCGTTGCGCTCGGTTGCAACGCCGCCGTAGCGCACGCCGATGCGCCGGCTCCAGCCGCGGCTTCGGCAGACGCCGCGCAGCCCACCGGCAAGACCGGCTGGGGCTTCCCGGTCTATGACGTCCCCGCCGATCCCGACGTGCGCTACGGCGTGCTGCCCGACGGAATGAAATATGCGATCATGCACAATGCCACGCCCAAGGGCACGGTGGCGGTGCGGATGGGCTTCGACGTCGGCTTCGTCGACGAGACCCCGGCGCAGGCGGGGCTGGCGCATTTCCTCGAACACATGGCCTTCAACGGATCGGCGCATATCCCGGAAGGCGATCTGGTCAAACTGCTCGAGCGCGAAGGGCTGGCCTTCGGGGCGGATACCAATGCCTCGACCGGCTTCGACCAGACGATCTACCAGCTCGACCTGCCGCGCAACGATCCCGCGCTGCTCGGCACGGCGCTGATGATCATGCGCGAGACCGCCTCCGAACTCACCCTCGCGCCTGCTGCGATCAACCGCGAGCGCGGCGTGATCCAGTCCGAAAACCGCACCCGCAACACCTTCGCGCGGCGGCGGATCAAGGACTATCTCGACTTCATCGTCCCGCATTCGAGCTATTCGCAAAAGCTGCTCGCCGCCAACACCGATGCCAACGTCGACAGCTTCAAGCCCGATGTGCTGAAGGATCTCTACCGCAGCTATTACCGCCCCGATAATGCGACGCTGGTGGTGGTAGGCGACATCGACCCGGCAGCGGTCGAAGCCAAGATCAAGTCCGATTTCGCCAGCTGGGCCAATCCCGCAAGCCCGTTGACCAAGCCCGGCAAGGGCGACATCGATTTCAGCCGCGGCCCGGCGGCGCGCAATTTCGTCGACCCCGGCGTCCCCGTGATCGTCGCGATCGACCGTTTCCAGCCCTATGTGAAGGAACCGGCCACGGTGGCCCAGTTCCGGCAAGATCTGCTGCTCGATCTTGGCACCGCGATCTTCAACCGCCGGATCCAGAAGATCGCCAATGCCCCGGGCTCGGCGATCATCGGCGGGGGCGCCAGCGCGTCCGATTTCTTCGACGTCGCCAAGCAGGCCTCGATCACGATCCAGGCCAAGGACGGGCCGGACAGCTGGAAGGACGCGCTGAAGACCGGCGCTGAGGAAATGCACCGGATGCTGCAATATGGCGTGACCAAGGGCGAACTGAAGGAACAGCTCGCCAATTTCGCGACCAAATATCGCAACGCCGCCGAACAGCAGGATACGCGCCGCAACCAGGGCCTCGCCGACGGCATTCTCGACACGGTGCAGGACCAGGACATCTTCGTCGCGCCGAAGACCGAATATGCGCTGTTCCAGCAGGCGCTCGCCTCGCTCACGCCCGAGGCGGTCGACGCGGCGATGCGCGCGCAGTTCGCCGGCTCCGGCCCGCTGGTGCATGTCTCGACCAAGACCCCGGTCGCGGGTGGCGATGCCGCGATTCTCGCCGCTTACCAGGCCGATGCGGCGGCCCCGGTGAGTGCGCCCAAGGAAGCGGTCGAGACCGCCTTCGGCTACACCAATTTCGGCATGCCGGGTAAGATCGTCAGCGACAAGCAGGTCGCCGACCTCGGCTTCCGCGAGATCCGCTTTGCCAACAACGTCCGGCTCAATCTCAAGCACACCGATTTCGAGCAGGGCAAGGTGCGCTATCTGATCCGGCTCGGCTCCGGGCAATTGACCATTCCCAAGGACCAGAGCGCGATCGCGGTGTTCACCGGCGCGATGTCGGCGGCCGAGGGGACCGGCAAGCACAGCTTCGACGATCTCCAGCAGATCCTCGCCGGGCGGCAGATCCAGTACGGCATCGGCGTCAGCGACGATGCCTTCCAGATCTCGGGCACCACGACAATGACCGACCTGCCGCTGCAATTCGACGTCAGCGCCGCCTATGTCAGCGATCCGGGCTATCGACCCGAGGCGCTGACCCGCTGGCAGGCGCTGGTGCCGCCGTTCCTGGCGCAGGTCCATGCGACCCCGCAGGGGATCGCGCAGTTCGAAGTGCCCCGGATCGTCGCCAATGGCGATCCGCGCTTCGGGATGCCGGGCAAGGCGGCGCTGGAAGCCGTGACGCTGCCGCAAGTCAAGCAGGTGCTGTCCGCGCAGCTGGCCAAGGCCCCGATCGAAATCTCCGTGGTCGGCGCGATTGACGAGCAGCAGGTGATCGACGCGGTGGCCAAGAGCTTCGGCGCTTTGCCCGCGCGCGAGGCCGAGCTCGGCACTTTCACCGCCGCAAGGCAGGCCAGCTACACCCATGATACCGCGCCGGTGACGCTGCATCACGGCGGCGCGGCGGATCAGGCGCTGGTGCAGGTCTATTGGCCGACCACCGACGACAGCGATCCGCAGCGCGATGCCACGCTGTCGCTGCTGGCGCAGGTGATGGAACTGCAATTGCTCGACGAGGTGCGCGAAAGGCTGGGGGCGACCTATTCGCCCGGCGCCAGCTCGGACACCTCGGACACCTACACCGGCTATGGCACCATGTCGGCCTCGATCGTGGTCGCGCCCAAGGACGCCAAGGAAGTGTTCGACGCGGTCGACACAATCGCCGCCGGGCTGCGCGACAA
>JAJXVK010000265.1 GCA_021782155.1 Pseudomonadota bacterium | reverse complement strand
CACAGACGACGTCATCACTGCCTATCTGGAACGCCACACCATGCCGCCTGACCAGGCTTCAGCCTGACGCCCCGAACCTACCCGCATCAGCGGGTAGTCCTTCAGTGCCCGAATGATTGCCCCCTCTGATTGCAACGCCGCACCTTAGCTGCTAGTCGCGCCCCCCATCTGTTCACGTACCGCCCGCAGGCCGCGCAAGGCGTCCGGGGCGCCCGTCACGAGAATTCGCAAAAACCATGACCGGCATCTCCATGCTTACCTTCCTCTCCAGCGCCGCGGCCGCTTCCGCCGGCGGCGAGCCCCCCGCCTGGCTGCAGTTCCTGCCGCTGGTGGCGATGGGCGGCATATTCTGGTTCCTCATCATCCGTCCGCAGATGCGCCAGCAGAAGGATCACCGCGAAAAGATCGCGGGGATCAAGAAGGGCGACATGGTGGTCACCGCCGGTGGCCTCGTCGGCAAGATCGTGCGGATCGACGAGCACTATTGCGACGTCGAACTGGCGCCAGGGATGAAGGTCAAGGCCGTGCGCTCGACGATCGGCGACATCATACCGCCGGGCGGAACCGCCCCGGCCAACGACTGAAACGCGAAAGGGTCGCACTCCCATGCTCGATTTCCCGCGCTGGAAAGTCATCTGGCTATGGTCGATCACGATCGTCTGTATGCTTGCCGCGCTGCCGTCGATTTTCGACGCCGCCAACCTGCGGTGGCCATCGCAGCTTCCGAATCCCGTGGTCAACCTGGGCCTCGACCTCGCGGGCGGCAGTCACCTGCTGCTCGAGGCGAGTCCCGACCAGGTCAAGAACCAGCGCATCGAGGCGATGGATGAAAGCGTGCGCAGCGCGATCGTTCGCGCCACGCCAAAGGTACGGATCAGCGACATTTCGAACCGCGATGGCACGCTGACCTTCATCGTCGATGACGCCAGCCAGGTCGACCAGGTCCGCGACCTCGTCCTGCCGCTGACCACGGGCGCGGGACTTACCGGCCAGCGCACCTGGGACATCCAGGTGGTCGACACCAACCGATTCGTGCTCACGCCCACCAAGGAAGGGCTCGACGATGCGGTGAGCAAGGCGATGGACACCGCGGTCGAGGTCGTGCGCAAGCGTATCGACGCGCTCGGCACGCGCGAACCGACGATCATCCGCCAGGGCGATGATCGCATCGTTGTGCAGGTGCCGGGCCTGCAGAACCCGCAGGCGCTCAAGAACCTGCTTGGCCAGACCGCCAAGCTGTCGTTCCAACTGGTCGATACGACCGCGCTGCCTTCGGATCTCGCCAAGGGCATCGTGCCTCCGGGCGACGAGCTTCTGCCCTATGCCGATCCCGCCAAGTACGGCGCCGCGGGCATCGCGGTGAAGCGGATCGGCGGCATCCGCGGCGACATGCTGACCAACGCGGTACAGGGCAACGACCAGCAGACCAACCAGCCGGTGGTCAACATAACCTTCAACAACGAGGGCGGGTCGAAGTTCGCCAAGCTGACCAGCGAGAACGTCAACAAGCCCTTCGCCATCGTGCTCGACGGCAAGGTGCTTTCCGCACCGAACATCAACGAGCCGATCATGGGCGGCACCGCGCAGATTTCGGGCGGGTTCACCACCGAAAGCGCCAACCAGCTTGCCATCGCGCTGCGCTCGGGCGCGCTGCCGGTCGACCTCAAGGTGATCGAGGAGCGCACCGTCGGCCCCGACCTCGGCGCCGATTCGATCAACAAGGGCATGATCGCCATGCTGGTCGGCACCGTGGCGGTGATGGCCTTCATCCTCGTCACCTACGGCCGATTCGGCGTCTATGCGAACGTGGCGCTGATCATCAACGTGCTGCTGATCCTGGGCATCATGGCCATCGTCAATGCGACGCTGACCTTGCCGGGCATCGCCGGCTTCGTGCTGACCATCGGCGCCGCTGTCGACGCCAACGTGCTGATCAACGAGCGCATCCGCGAAGAGCGAAAACGCGGTCGGCGCGTCGTCCAGGCGGTCGAGACCGGCTACCGCGAGGCCAGCCGCGCGATCTTCGACGCCAACATCACCAACGTCATCGCCGCCGCGCTGATGTTCATTTTCGGCTCGGGCCCGGTCAAGGGATTCGCGGTCGTTCTGGTGATCGGTATCTTCACATCGGTGTTCACCGCCGTGACCATGACGCGCATGTGGGTGGCGCACTACCTGCGCCGCGCCCGCCCGGCGACGATCCACATCTGAGGAGCGGCGAACCATGAAACTGCTCAAGCTCGTCCCCGAGGACACCAACATCCACTTCCTCAAGTGGCGGCTCCCGTTCTACATCATCAGCTGCGTGCTGATCCTCACCTCGTGGGCGCTGATCGCCACGCGCGGGCTCAACCTGGGCGTCGATTTCGTCGGCGGCCAGATGATCCAGGTGACGTTCACCAAGAGCGAGGTCGCGCCGATCGCGGCGCTGCGCAAGGACGTGGAAGCGCTCAGGATCGGCGAGCCGATCATTCAGCGCTACGGCAATCCCAACGTCGTCTCGATCCGCATGAAGCTGCCCGAGGCGGCCGAGCACGATGCCGGCGCGACCTCGGCGATGGCCAACAGGATCACCGCCGCGATCAAGTCGAGCCACGCCGATGCGCGGATCGACGGGGTCGAATCGGTCTCGGGCAAGGTCTCGGGCGAACTGTTCACCAGCGGCGTCTATGCGCTGCTCGCCGCGATGATCGCGATCTCGATCTACATCTGGGTGCGCTTCGAATGG
>JAJXVK010000067.1 GCA_021782155.1 Pseudomonadota bacterium | reverse complement strand
GCGCATCAGCCGCTCGACCAGCGGACGCAGCGTGGGGTCGACGATGGCCTCATGGACGTAGGCGTACCCGCGCTGAAGACCGAGATAGGCAAGCGCCGAGTGCGCGCCGTTGAGCATCCTGAGTTTTGCGATCTCGTAGGGCGCGACATCGCTCACCAACTGCGCGCCGACAGCCTCCCAGCGCGGGCGGGGTCCGGCGAAGCGGTCCTCGATCACCCACTGGCTGAACGGCTCTGTGGCCACTGCGGCTTCGTCGCGCAGGCCCGTGGCCGCTTCGATCGCATCGCGGTCGGCCTCGGTTGTGGCGGGGACGATGCGGTCGATCATCGTCGCGGGACAGGCGCACTCGGCCTCGAACCATGCGGTCAGGTCGGGTGCTTCGGCTTCAAGGTAAGCGCGCATCAGTCGCGCAAGCTGGCGGCCGTTGTCGGCAAGGTTGTCGCAGGAGAGCAGCGTCAGCCCGCCGGACCCGGCATCGCGGCGCTGGCGCATGGCCTCGGCTAGTAGTGGATAGAAGCTGCCCCTTGCCGCCAGGTCGAGATCGAGCGAACCATCGGCGGCGCGACAATAGCCCTTCTCGGTGACGGTGAAGCTGGCGATGCGGGTTTGCGGACTGGCGAGCGCTGCGATCACGCGCGCGGCGTCCCCGCTCGCCACCAGCACCTCGCGCACCGATCCGACGAGGCGCGTCGTGCTGCCAACCGCCGAACGCTCGGTCACTGTATAGAGCCCGTCCTGCGGGTTCATCTGTTCGGCGACGGATGCCGAGCGCAGCGAAACGCCGGTGATCGCCCAGTCGCGGTCTCCGGCGTCCATCGCCCGATCGGTGTACCAGGCCTGGTGCGCGCGGTGGAACGCGCCGATGCCGAAGTGGACGATCCCCACTGCCTGCGCTTCGCGGTCGTAGGTGTAGCGCTCCACGCCGGGCGCGAGCCGGTCCAGCGTGGCTGTGGAAAACCTCACAGCCGGTAGGCCTGCTTGACCAGGTTGTAGGCGAGGTCCTGCGCGAGCTCGGCCGCCTCCCAGTCCTCGATGCGGTGCTCGGCGACCAGTTCGGCGAGGAACCCGCAGTCGATCCGCCGCGCAACGTCGTGCCGCGCGGGGATCGACAGGAAGGCGCGCGTGTCGTCGTTGAAGCCCACGGTGTTGTAGAACCCGGCAGTCTCGGTGGTCATGCGGCGAAAGCGGCGCATGCCTTCGGGGCTGTCGTGGAACCACCAGGCCGGGCCGAGCCTGAGGCACGGGTAGTGTCCGGCGAGCGGGGCGAGTTCGCGCGCATAGGCGCTCTCGTCCAGGGTGAAGAGGATGATCGAGAGGCCAGCCTCGTTGCCATAGCAGTCGAGCAGCGGCTTGAGCGCTTGGACGTAGTCTGTGCGCATGGGGATGTCGGCGCCCTTGTCGCGCCCGAACCGCTCGAAAACCTTGGCGTTGTGGTTGCGGAAGCTTCCGGGGTGGATCTGCATGACCAGCCCGTCGTCGAGGCTCATCGCCGCCATCTCGGTCAGCATCTGCGCGCGCAGCAGTTCGGCGTCCTCGCAGCTGGCGCCTTCGCGCGTGCCTGCGCTGGCCACGACCGTGCGGAACAGCGCCTCGGCCTCGGCGCGCGAGAGATTGGCGGTCTGCGCGGTGGGATGGCCGTGGTCGGTGCTGGTCGCGCCCATCGAGGCGAAGAACGCGCGGCGTTTCCTGTGCGCGGCGAGGTAGCCGCTCCAGCTCAGGCAGTCCTCGCCGGTCAGTTCGGACAGCGTATCGAGGTTGGCACGAAACCCTTCGAACTCGGGATCGACCACCGGGTCGGGGCGATAGGCGGTCACGACCCTGCCGCTCCACCCGCTGTCGCGGATGCTCTGGTGGTGCTCGAGGCTGTCCAGTGGGCTCTCTGTGGTCGCGATCACCTCGATGCCGTAGCGCTCGAACAGCGCGCGCGGGCGGAAGGCGTCGGTGGCCAGCTTGTCGGTGATCGTGTCGTAATAGAGGTCGGACGTTCCCGCATCCAGCCGCACCTCGATGCCGAACGCCTCGGCAAACACCCAGTCGAGCCACATGCGCGAGGGGGTGCCGCGGAACAGGTGGTAGCGTGTCGCGAACAGCCGCCACGCCGCGCGCGGATCGAAGGCGGGGTTCCCCCCTTGCCCCACGCCCAGCGCCTCCATCGGCACGCCTTGCGAATAGAGCATGCGGAACACGTAGTGGTCGGGCACCAAGAGCAGGTCGGTCGCATTGCCGAAGGTCTCGTTGGCCGCGAACCACGCGGGATCGGTATGACCGTGCGGACTGACGATCGGCAGCGACGCGACGCTCGCGTAAAGCTCGCGTGCGATCGCGCGGACCGAAGGCTCCGCCGGAAACAGGCGGTCGGGGTGAAGTTCAAGTCTGGAGGTCATTACGTGGCCTGGGAATATCTCGCTCGCTTGGCCTGCGCATTGCGCCGTGCTTCTTCTATCGCGCGTTCTTCCGTCGCGAACAGGAGGCTGTCGATCACCTGCGCCAGGTGCGCGCGCATTGCGGATCGAGCGGCATTTGCATCGCGCGCGCGCAAGGCATTCAGAATTGCGGTATGCTCATCGACAACCGGCTTGATGTTCGCGCTACGTGCCTTTTCATGCAGGAGGGCAGCTTCGGGAGAGGTTGCCCGCAAGTCCCAAAGATGCTCGATCGCGTTGTAGATCGCAGTATTTCTTGTCGCCTTGGCAATGGCGAGGTGGAACTTGCGGTCAGCCTGTTCGGTCCCGCCTGGGTCGTTGTTCTCGTGCGCGATCTCATCGACCAGTTTCTCGATTTCGGCGATGTCCTCGTCCGTTACCTGCGTCGCGGCCAAGGCTGCTGCTTCGCCTTCGAAAAGCAATCTTCCTTCGGTCAGTTCGAAGGCGCTTACATTGAAGCCGGGCAGGTCATCCGAACCCGGAAGGCGCCGGACATAAGCGCCCGAGCCAACCTTCACTTCAACCATACCCTGCACTTCAAGTGCAATGATCGCTTCGCGGACAGTTGGTCGGCTCACGTTGTACTTGATTGCCAACTCCCGCTCGGCAGGAAGGCGAGCGCCGATCGGGTATTGGCCTGTGGCCAGTTCTTCGATCAGATTGCGGGCAAGGTCCTGGTAAAGCCGGTCCTGTCCCTTCGTTCCGTTATCGTTCATCGCCACCTCGTTGGTCATACCAATTATATTGACAGGCCGGGCTCGGCTGGTCAAGATGACTCATATATCGCAGACATGCTTTGGACAAAGGATTCTCATGAAGATCGTCTCAGCCCGCGTCATCGTGACTTGTCCGGGACGCAATTTCGTCACGTTGAAGATCGAGACGGATCAGGGCAGCTACGGGATAGGCGATGCGACGCTGAACGGGCGCGAACTTTCGGTTGTCTCCTATCTTGAAGACCACGTAGTCCCCTGCCTGATCGGTATGGACCCACGCCGGATCGAGGACATCTGGCAGTACCTCTACAAGGGCGCCTACTGGCGGCGCGGGCCGGTGACGATGCGCGCGATCGCGGCGGTCGACATGGCGCTGTGGGACATCAAGGCCAAGATGGCCGGGATGCCGCTCTACCAGCTGCTAGGCGGCCGCAGCCGCGACGGCGTCATGGTCTATGGTCATGCCAATGGCTCCGACATTGCAGAGACGGTCGAAGCGGTCGGCCATTATATCGACATGGGCTACAAGGCGATCCGGGCGCAGACCGGCGTGCCGGGAATCAAGGATGCCTACGGGGTGGGTCGCGGAAAGCTCTATTACGAACCCGCCGACGCCAGCCTGCCATCGCCGACCGGATGGGACACGCGCAAGGCGTTGAACTATGTGCCCAAGCTGTTCGAGGAACTGCGCAAGACCTTCGGCTTCGAGCACCACCTGCTCCATGACGGGCATCACCGCTATACGCCGCAGGAAGCGGCCAACCTCGGCAGGATGCTCGAGCCCTACCAGCTTTTCTGGTTCGAGGATTGTACGCCCGCGGAAAACCAGGAAGCCTTCAGGCTGGTGCGCCAGCACACGGTCACGCCTCTCGCGGTGGGCGAGATCTTCAACACGATCTGGGACGCCAAGGACCTGATCCAGAACCAGCTGATCGATTATATCCGCGCGACCGTGGTCGGCGCGGGCGGGATTACCCACCTGCGCCGCATCGCGGACCTCGCCAGCCTCTACCAGGTGCGCACCGGCTGCCACGGCGCGACCGATCTGTCGCCGGTCACCATGGGCTGCGCACTGCACTTCGACACATGGGTGCCCAATTTCGGCATCCAGGAATACATGCGCCACAGCGAAGAGACCGACGCGGTTTTCCCCCATGACTACCATTTCGAGAAGGGCGAGCTGTTCTGCGGCGAAACCCCCGGCCATGGCGTCGATATCGACGAGAAGCTGGCCGCCAAATACCCTTACAAACCCGCCTTCCTGCCAGTCGCGCGACTGGAAGACGGCACGATGTGGAGCTGGTGAGATGATGATTGTCCGAAAGCCCTTGTTCGCCGGTGCGGCACTCGCCGCCCTGACCGCGGCCTCAGCGCCGTCCACGGACCTTGACCTTTCACACCTCGCCAAGGTCGCGACTGTCAGCGACCGCTACCAGGCCTACAACATCGAGATGGTCGAGGTGACCGGCGGGCGCTTCTGGGCGCCCTATGGCGGCCCCAGGGACGAACGCTACCGCCAGCGGCCACCGCTTGACCTTACCAATCCCAAGCTGATCGCGCTGGCCAAGGCGCTTGGCCCGAGCCTGCTGCGGGTAAGCGGAACCTGGTCGATCAACACCTATATCCCTGCGCCAGGAGAAGAGGACACGGCCCCGCCCACGGGCTTCGTCCAGGTGCTCAAGCGCCAGGAATGGAAGAACGTCGTGGCCTTCTCCAAGGCAGTCGATGCCCCGATCGTGACCAGCTTCGCAGCCAGCAATGGCACGCGCGGGCCGGACGGCCTGTGGACGACGACGCAGGCCCAACGTCTGGCCGATCTCACGCGCGAAGCCGGCGGCAGCCTTTACGCTGCCGAGTTCTTCAACGAACCGAACATGCCAAGCGCAGCGCCAGAAATGCCGAAGCAGTACAACGCTTCGAACTATGCCGTCGATTTCCGCACATTCCGCGACTGGGCGCGAAAGGCGGTGCCGGAGATGAAGATCATCGGCCCGGGCGGGGTCGGCGAAGCGGGACTGATGAAGGAGGCGCCCGCTAACGCCCAGTTCGGATCGCATGTCAGCACCGAAAGCATGATGCGCGCCAATCCGGACAGCCTCGACGCGGTCTCCTATCACTTCTACGGTTCGGTCTCGCAGCGCTGCGCCGGGCTCGGTATCGGCACCGCGAACAAGGCCGAGGCGCTGACGGCCAAGTGGCTCGACCTCACCGTTCGCGACTACGATTACTACGCCGCGCTGCGCGACAAGTACGAGCCCGGCAAACCGATGTGGAACACCGAGACGGCCCAGGCCGCCTGTGGCGGCAGCCCCTGGGCATCGACCTTCCTCGACACCTTCCGTTATCTCAACCAGCTTGGCGTTCTGGCGCAGAAGGGCGTGCAGGAAGTGATGCACAACACGCTCGATGCCTCGGACTATGCCTTGCTGGACACCGCAACGCTCGATCCGCGGCCCAATTACTGGGCGGCCGTGCTGTGGCGCCGTACGATGGGAACCACCGTGCTTGCCTCCCCGAGGTCGCCGTCGCCCGACCTGCACCTCTACGCCCAGTGCCTGCGCGACAAGCCTGGCGGCGTCGCCCTGCTGGCGATCAATGCCGGCGAGGCGCAGCAGCGCTTGCGGGTCGGCCGGGGGCTGTCGTGGACGATGACCGGCAAGCCCGTCGACACCAAGCAGGTCAGGATCAACGGCAGGGTGCCCGCGGTCTCCGCCAGGTACCAGCTGACCGGACTTGCTGGCGCGAGAGTCAATGGCGCGCTGACCGTGCCCGGCGAAGCAATCGCATTCGTGGCCATTCCCGGCGCCGACAATCCATCCTGCAGGTAGGCCTTGGCGCGGATCGTCCTGGCCGGCGAGGCGATGCTGGAACTCGCCCGGAGCGACGGCAACTGGCATCTCGGGTATGGCGGCGATACGCTGAACACGGCGATCCACCTCGCGCGCGCCGGCCACGACGTCGCATACCTGACGGCAATCGGCTGCGATCCGCTTAGTGCGGGGCTCAAGTCAGCGTGGGCCGGCGAAGGACTGGACACTTCGCTGGTGCTCGAACACCCGGACCGGGCGACAGGTCTCTACGCGATAACAACGGACGCGGTGGGGGAGCGAAGCTTCTCCTATTGGCGCGACACCAGCGCCGCGCGCAACATGTTCGCCCTGCCGCGGATGGCTGATGCGCTGGACGCCGCCAGGCAGGCTGACTGGCTGGTCTTCTCGCTGATTTCACTCGCCGTGCTGGCGCCGCAAGACCGCGCGTCGCTTCTGGCCCTCGCCAGGTCGGTAAGGGATCGGGGCGGCAAGGTGGCCTTCGACGGAAATTATCGTCCGCGCCTCTGGAAGTGTCCGCAGGATGCACGCGAAGCCCGCGATGCCGCGATCGCCTGCGCCGACATCGGCTTGCCGACGCTGGAGGACGAGGCATTGCTCTCTGGTGAGCGGGACGCGGACACGGCTTTCGCGCACTGGAGCGGGCTTGGCTGCGGCGAGACGATCGTCAAGCTGGGGGCGAGCGGTTGCAGGCTTCCCGACGGGCAAATCGTTCCCCCGCCCGCCGTCCTTGCGCCGGTCGACACCAGCGGGGCGGGTGACGCGTTCAATGCTGGATATCTGGCAGCCCGTTGCGATGGCAAGCGGCCCGCAGAAGCAGCCCGCAAGGGCCATTCCCTTGCAGGCTGGTGCGTCATGCGCGGTGGCGCAATCCCTTTTCGGGACGGCGAGGCCCCTTACGCCTGACTTTTGTTCGTGCGCAGCAGCGCCCAGAGGACCAGGGCCCCGACGAAGTCTAGCGCGGCCAAGGCAACGAATAGCGGGCTGTAGCCGAACGTGTCGGCGGTCTGACCGATCAGGAGCGTGAACAACATGCCGCCGATCCACGCGATCGTCCCGGCCATGCCGCTTGCTGTTCCGACGGCGCGGCTGTCGAACAGGTCGGCGCACAATGTGATCAACGCTCCGCTCAGCATCTGGTGTGCGAAGCCGCCGATGCAAAACAGCGCGACAGCGAGACCCGCCGATCCGGCAAGGCCGATCGTGGCCGGCCCGATCATGCACAACGCGCCGAGGGCCATGGTAATCTTGCGCGACGAAACCACTCCCGCACCGCGGTTCATCAGCCATGTCGGCACGAGCCCCGCCGCCAGACTGCCGAAGTCGGCGGCAAGGAAGGGCAACCAGGCCCACAACGCGATGCTCTTGAGGTCGAGCTTCCATACCGCGACAAGGTAGAGCGGGATAAAGAAGTTGAATGTCTGCCAAGCCGGTTCGGCAAGGAATCGGGGTATCGCGATTGCCCAGAAACTGCGCGACTTCAGCACTGCATTGCGGGTGGTTGGCTTGCCTTCGCCGTCCTGAGCCTTGCCGCTCTCGATCACGGCGCGTTCTTCAGCCCCAAGCCGCTTGTGCTCGCCGGGAGTTCGATAGCCCCACCACCACAGGGCTGCCCAGGCAAGGCTAAGGGTCCCGGTCACGAGGAATGCCGACTGCCAGCCCCACCACAGGATGCAGAACGCAACCAGCGGTGGCGCAATGATGTTGCCCACGCTGGTGCCCATCTGGAACACGCTGGTCGCCAGCGGACGTTCGCGCGGCGGAAACCACTCCGAGACGGCCTTCGACCCCGCCGGAATCGCCGCGGCCTCGCTGGCGCCAAGCAGCCCGCGGAACAGCGCGAGGCTCCAGGTTCCCGTTGCAAGGGCGTGGGCCATGTTGGCAAGCGCCCATGCCAGTGCAAAGATCGCGAACCCGAGGCGCGTGCCGAGCGCATCCAGGACGGTCCCGGCCACGGTCTGCATGACCGTGTAGCTCGCCTGGAACGCGACGACCACCAAGCTGTAGTCCTGGATCGTCATGTGGAACTCGGCCTTGAGTGTCGGCGCCGCCACGGAAAGCGTCGACCGCGCGAGGTAGTTGAGGATCGTGCCGAGCGTGACGAGGCCGATAATCCACCAGCGCAACTTGCCTTTCACGCGAGTTCTCCTTGATCAGGATAAAAAAAGGACCGGTCATCCATATCGGATCACCGGCCCCAAGGGTGGAAGGGCAAGGGCGATCAGTTGCCGAAATTGTACTGCAGCTTGATCCCGGCATAGCGCTGCGAATCGCGCGGGTTGAGCTGATAGATCACGTGCGCCGGGTTCGTCGCGCTCCCGCCGAGCAGGCTGAACCCGTCGTCCAGGTAGGCGGCGTAGTGCTTGTCGAACACGTTGTTCACGAACACGCTGGCGCGGAAGGCTCCCAGATCAAAGCCAAGGCTGGTGTTGAGTACGCCATAGCCCTTCTGGACGGTCAGCGGGTTGCCCAGCAGGCCATAGTTTACCGAGCTCTGATGCTGGTAGGCGAGTGTGAAGGTCGCCTTGTTGCCGTCGCCAAAGGGAAACTCCGCGGTTGCGCCAAGGTTGAACTTGAACTTGGGCGAATTCGGCAGCGCGGCACCGCTGCGGTCCTGCAGCGTGCACAGGCCGTTTGCTGCGGCCGTGGTGCAGGCCGGGTCGGTGGCAAGCTGACCTGAGTAAGCCTGCGCGTCGGGGAAAGACGTCATCACCGCGTCGGTATAGGCTGCCGAGCCATCGAACCGGAGCCACTCGTTCGGCTTCGCCGATGTCTCGACCTCGATGCCCTTGGTCTTCAGCTTGCCGACATTATTGAGGACGAGCTGCGGCACGCCGCCGACGAACACCGCGGACTGCGCCTGGAAGTTGTTGTAGTCGGTAAGGAAGGCCGTGACGTTGAGCTGCAGGCGGTTGTCCGCGGTGCGGCTCTTGATGCCGATTTCGTAAGACGTCGAATGCTCGGCCTTGATCGGGCCGACGCCGACCAGCCCCGGACCGGTGCCATTGAGCGTCGCGTCGACGCGCGCCGGGTTGAAGCCCGACGAGATGTCATAGGCATAGCCCTTGTAGCCCTTCGCAACGCTTGTGTAGATCATCACCTTGGGCGCGACCTGCTGGGATAGCGAGGCCTTCCATGTCACCACGTCATCGCTATGCGTACCGCTGCACAGCGGATTGCCCGCCGCGCAGGTGTTCGCCGTCGCATTCGACAGGGTATTGACGAATGACGCGCCGATCTTCTCGTGATTGGCGCGGATGCCGCCGGAGATCGTGGTTTCGGTAGGGAGCGTGTAGTCGAGCTGCGCGAAGGCTGCATAGCTCTCGGTCGTCGCCTTGCCGAACCAGTCGGACTTGGCGATGATCGGACCGCGCGTGAAGGAACGATCGGTCTTGCCGTTGGCGTAGAACAGGCCGGCGACATATTTCAAGGCGCCGTGGCCAGTCGAGACGAGGCGAAGCTCCTGGGTGAAGTCGGTGGAATGATACGGGCCGGTCTGCGCCAGACCGCCGTTTACCGCGCCCTTTGTCAGGTAGCCAATCAGGTTGAGATCGGTGCCATCGACATCATTCTGGAAGTTGTACTTCCAGTCCTGAAAACCGGTCACCGAGATGAGGTCGACGCCGCCGAGGTCCAGGACGCCTCGGCCCTCGACGGTTGCCGTGGTGTTCGTGGTGGCGCCCAGTGCATCGACCCGCGAATTGTAATTGCCCACTCCCGGAGTAATGCCCGTCAAACTGGGCACGAGCTTCAGCGCGGGAATGCCGAACGAAGCCGGTGTGCCCGCCGGATCTATGGAGCGGATCGTCGTGGTCGTTCCGCTTTGCCTGGCATGCGAATAGGCTCCCTCGATGGTGTAGGTCAGGCGATCGGTGACAGCCAACTTGAGCTTTCCGCGAAAACCGTAGTTTTCCTGGTCGTTGATCCTGGTGCCGCTCGTCAGGTTGTTCACGTTGCCGTTGTAGCTGTGATAGTAGCCGCTCAAACGGAAGCCCGAACCGCCGCTGCCGATCGGGCCCGAGATCGATGCCGTGGTACGCACGTCCGAATCGGTAGCCGCGGTCACACTGACACTGCCGGTCAGGTCGCGCGTCGGGTCCTTGGTGACGATGTTGACCACGCCGGCCGAAGCGTTTTTGCCGAAGAGAGTGCCCTGCGGTCCTTTCAGCACCTCGATCCTCTCGACATCGTCAAGGGAGTCAAAGGCTTGCGCCTGCTGCACCACCGGCAGGTCGTCGACAATTACCGCAACGCTCGGCTCGACCCCGATAGAAAACGCGAATGTGCCGATCCCGCGCAAAATGATGGCGTTGTTCGGTGAAGAGGTCTGCTGGGTTACGGTCAGCGATGAAGCCGCGCGGGTCAGGTCCGAGAAATCGGCGATGCGCCCATTCTCGATGGCCTCCGAGCCGAGAGCGGTAACAGAGACCGGGACTGTCTGGAGATTCTGCTCGCGCTTTTGCGCGGTGACCACGATCTCCGCAAGGCCACCGTTGTCGGGCTGCGATACGCCATTGTCCAAGGCAGATGCCTTCTGCGCAAATGCGGGATTTGCAATTACGAGAGCGGGCAAACCGCTAAGCAGGACAAATTTGCGAGACATGGAACCTCTCCTGAGAATCAGCAATATTATCTGGTCTGGCCAATAATTAGTTACGGTAATATAAGTCAAGCCAAAAGGGGTCAACCAGCAATTCGTCGCGCGGGTCGAGGCCGATCTGCAGGGGCGAAGACGGCGCATGGCAAGGGCACTGCGACATATGATCCAGGCTTGCCCGCACGGCCGCTGCGTTACCGGATAAACTGGAGTCGGGATTCAGCTTGACCAGTCTGCCCTGTGGTTCAAAAATGATTGGTATGACCATTGACGCGGTGTTGCCGAGCGGGAATCAATGCCGCGGTCTAAGGACTGGGCTGCGATCCGGTTGGCAGGCCGATGCCCAGCCCCATCCTGATCCCGCAATGTCTAAACCAATTCTGGCGGGAAGTTCTGCCCGCCTGCTTTGGCCGTTGGTTGAACGACGGACGCCCGCAAAGCGCTCCAGCCCGTCGCTGGCTGCCCGCAATCGAGCACGGCCCGAAGAGCGCGGATGAACTGGTCACGTCGCAAATTGAAGGTGTCGGGTGCCGCGCTGGCGGTCAGGCCAGGCGTAGCCCTGGCCTTGAGAGGTGCGAACTTCGCGCGGGCATCAGCCAACGGAGCCATCATCGAAGAAAGCGCCTCGGGGCAGCGTTCGGCGACACTGCAGCTTTCGCTCGGATCGGAACGTATTTCGCAAAGTTGAGGATAGCCCTTATTGCAGCGGCGCCGCGCAGGCCGGTGGGGGGCGGGCTGATCTTCACGCTCATCTCGGGCACGCGCGAGGCGTGTCAGACGTAGTGGTCGTTCGTCTCCTTGCGCAGTTCGTTCAGGCGCTGCTCGAGATGCTCGGTGATCTCCTCGTAGCCCGGCTTGCCGTAGAGGTTGCGGTCCTCGTGGGGGTCGTTCTGCAGGTCGTAGAGCTCGAACTTGGCGGGCGCGAGGAAGTAGTGGACGAACTTCCAGCGCTCGGTCCTGACCCCGCGGCACGGGCGCACGTTCTCGTAGCCTGAGTACTCGAAGCACACGTAAAGCCAGTCCTTACGCCAGTCGGGCAGGGTTGGCGCGATGTCGACGTTCAGCACCATCTCGTTGCGCACGGTCCCCGCCGGGATCAGCCGGGGGTAGAACGGCGCGTGCGGGGCATAGAACCACAGCAGGAGGCAGAACGGCTTGTCGCCGCTGCGGCTGACCGCGCGTGAACTCGCAGATGAACGGACTGGGCTGCTTGAGCGGTCCAGTTCCATACTTCGTCCATTCCGCGTGCCATAGCGCCTGCATGGCCTCGAGCCACTGCGATTTTTTCGAGTCGAGGTCGATCGCCTCGGAAAAATCTTCCGCCAGATCGAAGAGCTGCCAACGATCGCTGGCGAACGAAGGCTGGTCACAATCGCGCATCGCGACCGCGCGCCACGCGTCGTCGGTCATGCCGCGATTTCCGCGCAGGCCGAAATACTGGACCCCGCGGCCCAGCGCCCTGGGATCCGTCAGCATCGGCAGGATCGAGCGTCCCGCGACCGGGATTTGTGCGACACCGTCGATCACCGGTTCGAAGCGGGCACCAGCCGCCGCGGCGATCGTCGGCGCGGGGTCAATGCAGTCGACGAAGGCCCGGCGCCCCTCGCCCGGATCATCGACATGAGCCGGCCAGCGCACGATCATCGGGGTATGCGTTCCGCCGGAGTTGGGCCACCGCTTGCAGTGCCTGGGCAGCGTGTCGCCTGCCAGAGCCCAGGGCGCGGATATTCGGCTTGCCGTCACGCTGGAGTCGCAAGGTTCACGAGGCGCCGTCGCCGTCAGCTTGTCCATGTCATTCCCCCACATTCGGGGATCAGAGTGTGGGGGAAGATGACCGAGTCCCCCCACACTTCCCCCACAGTCCAGCCCGGTTGCGGGTGAAATGCGGCGGGCGCGGGGGGCCTGCCCGGGGAGAATACCCTAGCTTTTCCGGGATTTCCACGGGCTTTGGCGTGCCATAACGGGAGGGTTGGTGGTGGACAGGGCTAGATTCGAACTAGCGTACGCTTGCGCGGGCAGATTTACAGTCTGCTGCCTTTAACCACTCGGCCACCTGTCCACACCAGCTTGCCGGTCGCGGGTCCGAAGAACCGCCTTGGTTGGCACCGCAAGGGAGCCGTCCGGCCGA
>JAJXVK010000066.1 GCA_021782155.1 Pseudomonadota bacterium | reverse complement strand
GCGAGGTACTTGCGCGGGCGCGGGCGCTGGCGGCGGACATAGCGCGATTCCCGCAGGTGTGCCTGCGCGCGGACCTGGCTTCGGCCTATAGCCAGTTCGATCAGGGGCTCGCCGACGCGCTCCGTGCCGAAGGCCAAGGCGGCGAAGCACCGCTGCGCCAGGAAGCGGCGGCGGGCGCATCGCGGTTCACCGGCGGCGAGGGGCGCGGCGGGCGCTTCGACTGATCGCAGTCCCTCTCGACCGCGAGCGCGGCAAAGCCTATCGTGGCGGCGGGAGACAATAACCAAGAGAGATACACGATGCTGCACCCCGAACTGCTCGAACAGGCCCGCGGCTTCGCGGACCGCATCGTCTCCCTGCGCCGGGCAATCCATCGGGAGCCCGAACTCGGCCTGCAGACGCCGAAAACGCGCGACAAGGTCCGCGCGGCGCTCGCCCACCTGCCGCTCGAATGGGTCGATGGTCCTTCGACCACCGGGCTCGTCGCCACGCTCAGGGGCGGCGCGGGCGAGGGGCGCTGCGTGCTGCTGCGCGGGGACATGGACGCGCTTCCGATGACCGAGGAAACCGGGCTGGACTTCGCATCGACCATCCCCGGCGCGATGCACGCCTGCGGTCATGACACGCACACCGCGATGCTTGCGGGCGCGGCGGAACTGCTCTGCTCGCGCGCGGGCGAGCTGAAGGGCGAAGTGCGCTTCATGTTCCAGCCCGGCGAAGAGGGCTACCACGGCGCGCGCTTCATGCTCGAGGACGGCCTGCTGGGCGGCAAGGATCGCCCGCTGCCCGACGCGGCCTTCGCGCTCCACATCATGCCCAACAGCCCGCACGGCCTCGTCGCCGGGCGCGCGGGTCCGCTGCTCGCTTCGGCCGACCAGTTCGACATCGTGGTCAAGGGGCGCGGCGGCCACGCCTCGATGCCCTTCGACACGCTCGACCCGGTCCCGGTCGCCTGCGAGATCGTGACCGCGCTGCAGACCATGGTGACGCGCCAGTTCAACGCCGCCGACGCGGTGGTAGTGACCGTAGCGAAGATCGAGGCGGGTACGACGCACAACGTCATCCCCGACAGCGCCGCGCTTCGCGGCACGATCCGCACGCTCTCGCCGCAGCACCGTGCGAAGATGGCGACATCGATCGAGCGGCTGGCAACGAACATCGCCGCCGCGCACGGGCTCGAGGCGAGCGTCGAGATCCAGCAGGGCTTTCCGGTGACGGTCTGCGACCCGCGAGCGGTCGACGTGGTCGAGGCGGTGGTCACGGACCTGCGCGGACCGGCAGGCTTCCGCCGCATCGATTCGCCGATCATGGGCGCGGAAGATTTTTCCTACGTGCTCGAAAAGGTGCCGGGCGCGATGTTCATGCTCGGCGTGGCGCACGAGGGAGTCGACTGGCGTCAGTGCTGCTCGATCCACTCGACGCGCATGATGGTCGACGAGAGCGTCCTGCCGCTCGGCACGGCGGTGCTCGCCGGGTGCGCCGAGCGCTTTCTCGCCGAGGGTTTCGCGGGCTGACGCAAGCCCCGTCTCGAATCCTTCGCATCCCCGTTGTATCGGCCGATAGCCACGGCTAGGCGGACGGCATGACGAACGATGATCGCGTGATCCCGATGGAAGGGATCCACAACTTCCGCGACTACGGCGGCTACGCCGCGCGCGGCGGCATCCTCAGGCGTGGCACGCTGTGGCGCTCGGGCCACCATTCCGAGGCGACTGCGGCGGACCTCGACAAGGTCCACGCGCTCGACATCCGCACCGTGATCGACCTGCGTGGCGACAGCGAGCGGGCGCACAATCCCTGCCTGCGCCACGAGGAATTCGCGGGCAACGTGCTCTACCACCCGGGCGAGACCGCGGGCAGCGGCGGCGAAGCGGCGCACGAGGAAGCCGCGCGCGAGGTGCGCACGGCCGACGAAGCGCACGCCGCGATGGTGCGGCTCTACGAATCGATGCCATGGCGCCCCATGCTGGTCGGCACCTACCGCCTGATGTTCGGCGCGCTGGCCGACCGCGAGGGGGCGAGCCTGCTCCACTGCCTCGCGGGCAAGGACCGTACCGGGCTGGGCGCGGGGCTGCTGCACCATCTGCTCGGTGTCCATCCCGACGACGCGATGGCCGATTACCTGCTGACCAACTCGGCCGGGAACATCGAAGCGCGCATCGCCGCAGGTGCCCGCCACGTGCGCGCGGGTTTCGGCCAGGAGATGGATGAAGCCGCGATCCGCACGCTGATGTCGGTTCACCCGGCCTTCCTCGACACCGCGCTCGACGCGATTCGCCAGCGGCACGGTTCGATCGATGCCTATGCGCGCGACGTGCTCGACGTGGACGACGCCAGGCTGGCGCGGATCGAGGCGAGGTTGGTCGGCTAGAATTCGAACTCCAGCGCAAAGCGGAATTGCCCCCTGGTGTCGGCTCGCGCTTTCGACAGGGCGAAAAGGTATCCCGCCTCGATGCCGATCTCGGGGCCAAGGCCCTCGATCTCGGTTTTGACCACCGGTCCGACAAAGTGTTCCGAGCGTGGCGCAAAATCGTCGAAGTCGCCGAGATCTCCGAACGCGGCCATGCCGAGGCGCCAGTCGCCTGCGACGGCATAGTCGGCGGTGGCGGCATAGCTCAGTTCCACCTTGCGTCCCTGCGCCAGGTGCTTTTTCGCGATCAGGTTGAGCCGCCCGTCGAACTTGCCGGCGCGGCGTTCGAGCAGAAGCTTGGTTTCGACCGAATCGGGGCCATTGGGCACGATCTCGTATTCGCCGTAGGCCGCGACATCGATGCCTTCGACGCGTCCAAGCGTGTAGATCGCCTCGAATCCGACGGCTTCGACCTTGCGGTGATCGCCAGGTTCCTTCTCCGCTTCCATGCGCGCGGCGACGCGTAGCCGGCTGCTTGGCGCGTAGCCGAGTTCGAACACCATGGCATCCTCGCCATCGTCGGGGCCGCCGCCCAGCGCATCATAGCGCATTTCCACTTCGACCTCGCCGGCATCGACAGTGGCTCCATAGACGTCGGAGCCAAGTCCGGGTGCTGCATGCGCAGCGGCGGGTAGCGCGGCGGCAAGGGCCGCGAACAGGCAAGCAGTGTTCTTCATGATTCTCCCTCGGTTGACGCTCTGCTAATGCGAGCCAGTCGCATTAGCAATACCGAAATTCGACAATCGGGAAGCGAAGGACATCAAACTGCGCAAAACAGACCGCCCGGCACTGGCCATGGACCCGCCGAGTGCCTATCTGCCGCTGCGGACAGGAGGCACCATGGCGACGACGCACAAGACCCGCATGCTGATCATCGGTTCCGGCCCGGCGGGCCTTACAGCGGCGATCTATGGCGCGCGCGCGGGGCTTGAACCTATCGTGGTGCAAGGACTCCAGCCCGGTGGCCAGCTCACAATCACCACCGACGTGGAGAATTATCCGGGGTTTCGCGACGTGATCCAGGGCCCCTGGCTTATGCAGGAAATGCAGGCCCAGGCCGAACACGTCGGCACGCGGATGCTGTGGGACACGATCGTCGATGTCGACCTGTCGGGCAAGGTGTTCCGCGCCACCGGAGACAGCGGCGACGTCTACGAAGGCGACACGCTGGTCGTCGCCACCGGCGCGCAGGCCAAGTGGCTCGGCGTGCCGGGCGAGCAGGAGTTCAGCGGCAAGGGCGTGTCCGCCTGCGCCACCTGCGACGGGTTCTTCTACCGCGGCAAGAAGGTGGTGGTGATCGGCGGCGGCAATACAGCGGTAGAGGAAGCGTTATACCTCACCAACCACAGCCAGGACGTGACGCTGATCCACCGCCGAGATTCGCTGCGCTCGGAAAGGATCCTGCAGGACCGCCTCATGGCTCATCCCAACATCACCGTGGCGTGGAACAAGGCTGTCGAGCGTTTCGTGGGCGATGCGTCGAGCGGGCTGACCGGGGTCGAAGTGGTCGACACGGTGACGGGCGAGAAGTCGATCATTTCCGCCGACGGGGCATTCGTCGCAATCGGCCACGCGCCGGCGACCGAGCTGTTCAAGGGCAAGCTGCCGATGGATGCGAGCGGCTACCTGCTTGTCGAGCCGGGCACCCCGCGCACCGCGGTTCCGGGTGTCTTCGCCTGCGGCGACGTGTCGGACCACACCTATCGCCAGGCGGTGACCGCGGCGGGGACCGGCTGCATGGCCGCGCTCGATGCGGAGCGTTATGTCGCCGAGCGCGACTTCGCCAGGACCAAGGCCGCCGAAACAGCGTAATTATCGAGTCGTATCGAAACCTTTCGATAATCTGCCCGAATAGGATCCATTTTCCGTTCTCCCTGAGCCTGTCGAAGAGCGCTGCGTGGCGTCAGCGTGCTTCGACAAGCACAGCACGAACGGAAGTTTGGATGGCTAGCGCAGCTGCTCGATAATCCGCTCGAACAGCCAGTCGCGCGCCGCGTCGTCCGAGAAGCTGTGCGAATTCGAATCGAGCCGGGCGACGCGCGGGTCGTCGCTGCGCCAGCATTCGGCGAACATCTGCGCGGTACGGTCGCGTGCGGCCAGCAGGATCGAAACCGGTCCCTGGAAGGCGTCGAGCCCGGCGCGCATCCGTTCGACCAGTGGCGACGGGCCAGGGCCGCTGGACGCTGCGCTCTTCAGTCCCCGCGCCAGCTTGGCGAGGTTCACGCCGCCGTTCAGCAGCCGCCAGACCTCGCGCGGGTTGGCCAGCTTGGCAAGATAACGGCTGCGAATCACTGACGCTGGCATTGTATCGGGCGCTTCCTCGCCGTCGATCGTCCACGGATTGGCGAGCACCAGCCCGTCAAGCTCCAGCCTGGCGCCGAACAGCATCAGCGCGGCCGCCGCGTCGCAGTTGCCGAAGGCGACGATGCGCTCGAGTTGCGGCGCGGCGGCGCGGAATGCAGCCAGCGCAGCGCGGATATCGGCCTCGCTGCCGCGGAAATCGGCATTCTCACCCTCGCTGTCGCCCACGCCGCGCCGGTCGTAACGGAACACCGGGAAGCCTGCGGCGGCGACGCGCGCGGCCATCTGCGCTTGCCCGGCCCACGTCCCCGAGCGGATCTCGTTGCCCCCCGACACGAGCAGAAGCCCGGTCGTGAAAGGCGCGGTGTCGAGCGTGCCGAAAAGAGTCGCGTTCTCGCACAGGAATGTGGTGTGGAGCCGCGTCACGCGCCGATCTCCGCCGCGATGATCTTCGCAAGCGCTTCGGACTGGCCAGGACTTTCGCCCGGCTCGCTGCGCAGCCACAGCCCGGCGCCGGGCAGTTCGGCCTGGCATACCACGCGCCGGCCCTCGTCCTGCGCCACCGCGCTTTCGAGCCCTGCGATCAGCAATGCGCCGCAGCGGTAGCCGGCGAGTTCCAGACCGTGCTCCTTTCCTTCGGCAACCAGCCCCTTGCCTTCTTCCTGCCGGCCTGCCTCGCGCGAGGCGAGGATGCGTGCGCGGATCAACTGGCGCAGGATCGACTGGCCCTTGAGAGGCTCGTAGACGACCCCCGGCAGGCGATCGGGAGGGACCAGCGCCCCCCCGCGGATCGCCAGAACGTGTGTTGCCGCGAATTCACGCGCCGCCGCTTCCATTGCGCCGCGCCACGCGGACAGGCTTTGCGTGGCGAAGTCCTGCGTGCTCTCGTTGCAGCCGGGCAGGTCGGGCAGGAAGCTGTCGATTTCCGCCGCGTCGAGGCGGCGCATCATTTCGGCGAGCATCCGCCGCGTGCGGTTCGCTTCCTCGAACAGCGCGGGTACGACCAGCAGGCGCAGCGGGCGCTGGCGGTCGATCGCCAGGGCGTATTCCCGGGACGGCCCAGCCGGGCCGGGACAGGTCCAGGCGGCGATCACGCCGCGCGCTTGGCCTCGGCGAAGGCGAGGAGGTTGCCGTAGGTCTCGAGCAGTTCGCCGTCGACCTCGTCGTCCTCGATCACGATGTCGAGCCGGTCTTCCATCTCGGTGAGCAGGCCCGCGACGGCCATCGAATCCAGCTCGGGCAGCGATCCGAACAGGCCGGTATCGCCATCGAAGCCCGCGACCTGTTCGTCGCCAAGCCCCAGCACGTCGCGCAGGATCGCGCGAAGAACGGTGTCGGTGTCGTTACTGCTCACGCGGCAAGATATCCCGTTATTTCCCCTGCGGCCGGGCCTTAACCATGCGCTTCGGCCGAAACAAGAGGGCGCGGACGCAACATGCGGCGCGCGAGCGCCTTGCCGAGCGAGGGCCACTGGCGCGGCGCCGCCATCCGCCAGGCGTCGAGTCGCCAGCGCTGGCGCACGCTTTCCATCCAGTCGCGCTTGTAGGGATCGTTGCCCGTGCCGAAGTCGATCTCTCGCACCTTGTCCACGTCGATGACGTGGCGGAACAGCGCGTGGCTCAGCAGGGTGCCGGGTGAATGCTGCCTTGCCCCCTCATCGTGAGCGAGCTTGTGGATGTAGGCGACGTCGTTTTCCACGCTCCACAGCTGCGCGGCGACGGGCACGCCCTCGATTTCGGCCACGCCCATGCGCAGGCGGCCCGCCGCGGCTTCCGCCATGGCAAATCTTCGCAGGAATGCGGGACTGCCTTCCTCGGGCTTCCACGACAGGCCGTAAACGTGTTCATAGGCGGCCCAGTCGTCAGCATCGAAGCTGGTCGTGATCTTGAGGCCGACCATGCCCTTCTTGCCCTTTCGGCGCACCGTCTCGCGCAGGCGTCCCGGGCGCGAAGCCCAGTATTCATCGAAGTTGCGGCCCCCGAGTTCGAGATAGTGGTTGTTGTCGCAAGGCTCGACCAGTGCGATCCAACCGGACCGGCCGAAAGCCTCGGCCAGCAGGTTGGCGTCGGCTTCGGGGAGCGGCGAAAGCGTCAACCGGTCGGCGCGCGCTGCAAGGTCGCGGGCGATGTCGGGCAGCAGCGAGGGATCGCCGAGCGGGCGCACGAAGAAGCTGTACCAGTTGGCTATCCCGGCAAGCTCGCGCTCACCCCCAGCGAGCAGGGGCAGCGCAGCGAGGCGGTCGCCGTCACGGGCCACCGCGAGCGCCGGCGTGCGTCCCGACAGGCACTCGCCCGCCAGCAGCGCGAACCAGTCGAGCCGGTCGAACGGAGCGCAGCCCAGCGCGGCCAGATCAGGCTGGCGTTGCGCTTCGTTAAGATCGGCGTGATAGACGACCTTGCTCAAACCCGTTTACCTCTTCGTTTCACCATCGAGAGCCGCGTGACCGCCGATCCCGATCCTGCCGTGTTTCCACTCGATCACCTGGCGCTGCGCGGCGATCCGGCCGCGCCCGCGCTGGTGCTTCGGGATCACGTGCATAGCTTCGAGGCGTTAAATGCTCGTATAGGCCTGCTCTCGGCGTGGCTGCGCTCGCAAGTGGCCGAACCGGGCGCGCGGGTGGCGACGTGGCTGCCCAAGAGCGAGACCGCCTGCCTGGTGCCGCTGGCGGCGGTTCGTGCGGGACTGGTCCATGTACCGGTGAACCCGCTGCTCAAGCGCGCGCAGTTGGCGCACATCCTCTCCGACAGCGGCGCGAAGCTGCTGATTTCGAACAAGGCACGGCTTGGGACGCTCGAACCGGGCGACGCCGCCGGGGCGACACTCGTCGAGGAACCCGAAGCATGGTCCGCGGCCGAAGCGCTGGGCGGTCGCCTCCCGCCCTCCGCAGCCGCGCCGGATTCGCTTGCCGCCATCCTCTATACCAGCGGCTCGACCGGGCGGCCCAAGGGCGTGGTGCTGAGCCAGGCGAACCTGTGGCTCGGCGCGGTCAGCGTTGCGCACTATCTGAAACTGGCGCCCATGGACCGCGTGCTGGCGGTGCTGCCCTTCGCGTTCGACTATGGCCAGAACCAGCTGCTCTCGACCTGGTACGCGGGCGGATCGGTGGTCCCGCTCGACTATCTGACGCCACGCGACGTGGTGAAGGCGGTGGGTCGGCATGGCATCACCACGCTCGCCGCCGTTCCGCCGCTGTGGGTGCAACTTGTCGAGCAGGACTGGCCCGCAGAGACGGCGAATTCGCTCCGGCGGCTGACCAACAGCGGGGGCGCGCTGACCGTCGAACTGGTGCGGGCCTTGCGCCGGACCTTCCCCAGGGCCGACCTATACCCGATGTACGGGCTGACCGAGGCGTTCCGTTCGACCTATCTCGATCCTTCACTGGTCGACGAACACCCCACTTCGATCGGCGGGGCAATCCCGTTCGCCGAGATCATGGTTGTGGCGGACAGCGGGCTCGAGGCCGCGCCCGATGAAGAAGGCGAGCTGGTCCATGCCGGGCCGCTCGTCGCCCAGGGCTACTGGCAGGACGCAGAGCGCACCGCCGAGCGCTTCAAACCCGCGCCCGCGTTTTCGCGGCTGGGCGGCATGGCCGTATGGTCGGGCGACCGGGTGCGACGCGATGAGGCTGGGCTGCTCCACTTCGTCGGGCGGCGCGACGCGATGATCAAGACCTCGGGCAACCGGGTGAGCCCGCAGGAAGTCGAGGACGCGGCGGTCGCCACTGGATTTGTCGCCGAGGCGGTGGCGGTGGGCGTGTCCGATCCGGCGCTCGGCGCGGCGATCCACCTGGTGGCGCGCGCGTCGGGCGACCGGGCGGCGGCGGAGGAAGGCCTGATTCCGGCGCTCAGCCGGGCGCTGCCCAATTTCATGGTGCCCAGGGTGGTCCACTGGCGCGAGGCCATGCCGGTGAGCCCAAACGGCAAGCTCGACCGCGTTGCGCTCGCCGCCGAACTGCGCGAGGGAGTGACGCCATGAAGCCGCTCGGCCCGATCCCGCCCGGTTACACCGCGATCGACGGCGAATTGGCTGTCGATGGGCACAAGGCGAGCGAACTCGTCGCGAAGGCCGGGCGGACCCCGCTGTTCGTCTATTCGCGCGCACTTCTGACGCGCCGGATCGCGGACCTGCGCGCGGCGATGCCCGCGCGGCTTGCGATCCATTACGCGGTCAAGGCCAACCCCTATGGCCCTGTGCTCTCGCACCTCGCCGCGCTGGTGGACGGGTTCGACATCGCCTCGGGCGGCGAACTGGCGATGGTCGAGGCGGCGGGGATCGATCCGCGCCTCGTCAGCTTCGCCGGGCCGGGCAAGCGCGACGCGGAGCTGGAAGCGGCAATTTCGCGCGGGGTCACGCTCAACCTCGAATCCGAAGGCGAAGCGGAGCGCGCGCTGGCGATCGGCGAGCGGACAGGCCTGACGCCGCGGCTTGCCATCCGGGTCAATCCCTCGTTCGATCTCAAGGGCTCGGGCATGAAGATGGGCGGCGGGGCGAAACCCTTCGGGATCGACGCCGAGCGGGTTCCCGCGCTGGCCCGCGATATCATCGCCAGCGGTGCCGAGTGGCGCGGGTTTCACATCTTCGCGGGCAGCCAGGCGCTGTCCGCCGAGGCGATCATCGACACCCAGGCGCAGACGCTGGCGCTCGCCGCCGAACTTGCCGAGGCAAGCGGCGCACCGCTGCCGCACTGCAATCTCGGTGGCGGATTCGGCATCCCCTATTTCCCCGGCGACGCGCCGGTCGACATCGTCGCGGTCGGCACCGCATTGGACGAGCGCCTCGCGCAATTGCCTGATTTTCTGTCGGAAACGCAGTTCTGCATCGAACTCGGCCGCTACATTGCGGGCGAGGCGGGGGTGTACCTGTGCCGGATTGTCGACCGCAAGGAGAGCCACGGCGAGACCTATCTCGTCACCGACGGCGGCCTGCACCACCAGCTCGCCGCGAGCGGCAACTTCGGCACCGTCGTGCGGCGCAATTACCCGGTCGCCATCGCCAGCCGCTTGGGCGCGCCGGCCAGCGAAGAGGCCAATATCGTCGGCTGCCTGTGCACCCCGCTCGACCGGCTCGCCGACAAGGGCGGCTTCCCGCATGCCGGGCCGGGCGACCTCGTCGCGGTGTTCTGCGCCGGAGCCTATGGCGCCAGCGCCAGTCCGGCGATGTTCCTCGGGCAGGGTCCCGCAGCCGAGTTGCTTGTCTGAACCGGGCCTGACGTTAACCTGTTGAACTTGCGCTGTCCCGATCCGGGACGCGCGCCGGAAAGCGCCTTGTTCGCGCGAGGTTGGCGAACAAGGCTAACGGTATCTTCACCCTTTTTCGCGATAGCCGGAGCCCAATGGTGGCATCCCGAATTCCCGTCCGGCCGGCGGCGGGAGGTCACTTGCGAGAAGGACATGTAATGGCGATCAACGCGCGTTTCCCGAAACTGATGGCTGGCACGGCCATGTTGAGCCTTGCGCTGTCGGGCTGTGCCGGGGCCGGTGCGGGTCCGCAGCTTCCCCCTGCCTCGTTTGTCGCGATGCAGGAGCAGCCGAGCGAGGAATACGTCATCGGGCCGCTTGACGAGCTGACCATTTTTGTCTGGCGCAACCCCGAACTCGGCGCGAAGGTGCAGGTCCGTCCCGACGGTCGCATCACCACGCCGCTGATTACCGACATGCCGGCGGTCGGCAAGACGCCATCGATGCTGGCCGAAGACATCAAGCTCCAGCTCTCGCAGTACATCCAGGAGCCGATCGTCTCGGTGATCGTCGACAAGTTCGCCGGTACCTTCAGCCAGCAGGTGCGCGTCGTCGGCGCGACCGAGAAGCCGGCCTCGATCCCCTACCGCGCCAACATGACGTTGCTCGACGCGATGATCGCGGTGGGCGGCCTGTCCGAATATGCGGCGGGCAACAAGGCGCGACTGATCCGCTTCGACAAGTCCACCGGCAAGCAGAAGGAATACAACGTCCGTCTCTCCGATCTGCTGCGCAAGGGCGACAGCAAGGCGAACGTCCTGCTCCAGCCGGGCGACGTGATCATCATCCCCGAGAGCATGTTCTGAGCGGGCCGGGGCGAGATCGCACATGAACGGAATTTACGAAGAAGTACGCATTGCGCTGCACAATGTCTGGCAGCGCCGCTGGCTTGCGCTGGCGATCGCGTGGCTGGTCTGCCTCATGGGCTGGCTGGTCGTGGCGATGGTGCCCAATTCCTATGAATCGAAGGCGCGAATCTTCGTCCAGATCGACAACGTGCTCGCCGATCAGATCGGGATCGGCCAGGGCGACCGCCGCCGCGACATGGAGCGAGTGCAACAGACGCTCACGAGCGCGGTCAACCTCGAGAAGGTGATCCGCTCCACGCCACTGGGCGACACGATCACCAGCGACAAGCAGATGGAATCGGCAGTTCTCGGCCTCGGCAAGCAGATCAAGGTGGTCAGCCAGCAAGACAACCTGTTCGAGATCACCGCCAGCTCCGGATACGGCAATTTCTCCGACGCCCAGAACGCCAAGCTGGCGCAGGACATCGTGCAGAAGATGATCGACCTGTTCCGCGAGGAGAACCTTGCCGGCGGGCGCGGCGAGATGAGCGATACGCTGCAGTTCATGGACCAGCAGCTCGCCGACCGGCAGAAAGACCTCGAAGCCGCCGAGCAGAAGCGCGAGGCGTTCGAATCGCAGAACGCCGAGCTGCTGCCCGGCACCGGCGGGCTGACCCCACGCCTCGAAGCGACCCGTTCGCAGCTGTCCGAGGTCGAATCGAACCTGGTCGCCGCGCAGAGCGCGCTCGCCTCGATCAACGGCCAGTTGGCCGGAACGCCGCCGACGATCGTGACGCCCGGCGCGCAGGGTGGGGCGAAGGGCGCGCTGGCGCAGGCGCAGTCCGACCTGCTTTCGGCCAGGGCGCGTGGCCTTACCGATGACCATCCCGACGTCATCGCGCTCAAGGCCCAGATCGCCAGCCTGCAGAAGCAGGCGGCGAGGGAGGGCAACCAGACCTTCGGCACGCCAAACCCCGCCTATGCCTCGCTCCAGTCGATCAAGGCCGACCGCGAAGCGAGCATCGCCGCGCTCCAGGCCCGCAAGGCTTCGCTGCAGACCGACATCGCGACGATGTCGGCCAAGCAGTATTCCGAACCGTCCGTGGCGGCCGAAGCGGCGCGCATCAACCGCGACTACGACGTGCTCAAGGACCAGTACGACAAGCTGCTGCGCGACCGCGAAGCGTTGCGGCTGCGCGGCCAGGTCGAAAGCGAACACGACGCGGTGAAGTTCGAAGTGATCGATCCGCCGACCACGCCGCGCAGCCCTGTGGCGCCCAATCGCCCGATGCTGCTGATGCTGGTGCTGGTGATCGGTGTCGGCGCGGGCTGCGGCGCGGCCTTCGCGATGGGACAGGCCCGTTCGACCTTCGCAACGACCGGCCAGCTCGAACGCGCGACCGGTTTGCAAGTGATCGGCCAGATATCGCAATCGCTGACCCGTGCCGCGCGTGCGCAGCGCAACAAGCACCTCACGTGGTTCGCGGGGGGCGCGGCCGGCCTGGCCGGTGTCTTCGTGCTGCTGCTGGCGATCGAATTCATGAAGCGCGGCATGGTGGCCTGAGGGAGCGGATGCGATGACCGAACAGAGCAAGATCCCGCTCCCCGGAACCGGCCCCTCGCTGATCGAGCGGGCCACGAAGGGGCTCGACCTCTCGGCCCTGCCGCGCCCGGTACTGCCGCCTGTACCGGCGCATCGCGCGCCGGCAACTGGCAAGGCGCATGACTTTGCGCCGGCGCAGGCCGAGCCAGCACTCCAGCCCCGGCCCGAGGCGGCAGCGGCTGAGCCTGGGCGGACGGCGGACGGCAAGGTATCGCTTCCCGAAAAGCCGCACGTTCTTGCCTTCAAGGGCCCCTACCACGCGATCGATCGAATGCACCTGCGCGAGCAGTGCCTGATCGAACCCGATGGTCCGATCACCGGCATTCTCGAGGAGTTCCGCATCGTGAAGCGCCAGCTTCTGCTGGCGGCGGCGGATTCGCGCGCGGGCAATGGCGCTCCGCACGGCGAACGCGTGCTGGTGTGCTCGGCGCATTCGGGCGAGGGCAAGACCTTCTGCGCGGTGAACCTGGCGCTGTCGCTGGCGGCGGAAAAGGATACCGAGGTCCTGCTGGTCGACGCCGATTTCG
>JAJXVK010000065.1:1083-12882 GCA_021782155.1 Pseudomonadota bacterium | reverse complement strand
CGCCACCCGGGTTTCTTCCCGGTGGCGCGCATCGATCAACATGCGCGTTGTCATTGAAAATTCTCCGGCCGCGCCGGCGCTGGGCTGGGCCCGATGCCATGGCGCGGATTGCTGTTAAGGCGCGCCAGCCCGCGTGCCGGACGGATGTCCGGCCGAAGGGCAGCGCGAATGCTGGTGTGCCGGATCGCAGCACCGGAACGACGGGTTCGCGATGCTGGCCGCCCGGCGGCGGTTGGCGTGTGTCTGCGGTGACGAAAATTCGCGGCGACTGGCGCGTGGTGACAGCGATCCGGCACGCATGGCCCCGCGGGGCGCATGCTGTCAGGATCGGACGTCGGCTCATCATCACTGCATCAACCTTTGGCGCGGGGCGTCGAGCGCATTTGCTTCCTTGTCCCCACGGATTTTCCGGAGCGCCATGGGTCTGTCTCGTCGTTGCCGGTGGAATTCCCTGGGCACGCGATAGCGCGGCCGGACGGGAGCAGAGCGGAAAGCGACAAGGCCGACTGGCCCCGTTGGCGAGGTGCTAGCATTGCAATTGTGTGGCGGCAATCAAAACCGTCGCGAGCATGAACGGACAAGTCCCGCGCGCCCAACGATTTGCTCTGGACCACGGCTTCGCGGGCGATGCATAGATGAGCACGAGGATGATCAACGGGTCGAATTCCATGCGCCGCACGCTGGCGGCCGCAGCGATGCTGTTCCTTGCGCAATGCAGCGCGGGAAGCAGCGGGCGCGTTCCCGGCTATGTCGTGCGGGTTCCGCTTCCCGACGCGGGCGGCGAGATCGGCCTGCCGGCGATCGAAGGACCGGCGGGCGCGGGGCGGCCGCTGGTGGTGGTGGACGCGGGCCACGGCGGCCACGATCCCGGCGCGAGCGGCGCGGGCAGGCTGCGCGAGAAGAACGTCACGCTCGCGCTCGCGCTGGCGCTGCGCGACGCGCTGCTCAAGGACGGGCGCGTGCGGGTGGCGCTGACGCGTTCGGACGACCGCTTCCTGGTGCTCGAGGAGCGCTCGGGGATCGCGCGCAGGCTGGGGGCGGACCTGTTCGTATCGATCCATGCCGACGCGGCGGAAAGCCCCGAGGCGAGCGGAGCGACCGTCTACACCCTCTCGAATCGCGCTTCCGACAAGGTCGCGGCGGACCTCGCCAGCCGCGAAAACCGCGCCGACCTGATCAACGGGGTTTCGCTCGAGGAGAAGACGGATTCGGTATCGACGATTCTCGTCGACCTGTCGCGGCGCGAAACCGCGCGCGAATCCCAGGTCTTCTCGAACCTCGTGCTGCGCGAAGCCTCCGGATCGCTGCCGTTCCATGACGAACCGCAGCGTCAGGCGGCCTTCGTCGTGCTCAAGTCGCTCGATTTGCCGTCGGCGCTGGTCGAGGCGGGCTACATCAGCAATTCGCAGGACGCGAGGAACCTGACCGATCCCGCCTGGCGCGCGCGTTTCGCGGCCAGGCTCGCCAGCGCGATCGAGATTTTCCTCGCCCGCCGCGACGTTTCGCCCGGGTGACGCTGCAACGAGTGGTCGCACGCCACTGGCGCGGTGTGAAATCATCGTGCTAGAGGGCCGCCACGATGGCCGACGACAAACCGCTGGAACGCATCCAATACCGCATTCGCCGTGACGCCTCGGGCCTTGCCGCCTGGTGGCGCAGCAACTGGCGCGCCAGCAAGTGGTTCCGCCGCGGTGCGATGGCGGCGGCCGCCTTCGTGCTGCTGATGTTCGGGGCGTGGTTCATGATCGTGCGCGACCTGCCGTCGACCGACAAGCTGCTCACCTACCAGCCGCCGTTGCCCACGATGGTGCGCGGCATAGATGGGGAGATCGTTTACAGCTATGCGCGCGACCGGCGCGTTCAGCTGCGCTTCGTCGACCTGCCCAAGCCGGTGATCGATGCGTTCCTCTCGGCCGAGGACCGCACGTTCTGGACGCACGGCGGCGTCGATCTGGGCGGGCTGGTCGGCGCGGTGATCGATTACATACGCAAGCTGGGCAGCGGGGAGCGGGCAAAGGGCGGCTCGACGATCACCCAGCAGGTCGCCAAGAACATCCTCATCGGCGACCAGTACTCGATCAGCCGCAAGCTCAAGGAAATGATCCTTGCGCGGCGCATCGAGCACGTGCTGACAAAGCAGCAGATCCTCGAGCTTTACCTCAACGAGATCCCGCTCGGTCGCCGTTCGTTCGGCGTGCAGGCCGCGGCGCGCGCCTATTTCGACAAGGACGTCGACCAGCTCGACCTCAACGAAGCGGCATTCCTCGCGATCCTGCCCAAGGCGCCCGAGGTCTATGGCCGCGCAAAGTTCGCCGAAAAGGCGATAGAGCGCCGCAACTGGGTGCTCGACCAGATGGTGCGCAATGGCTGGGCCACGCGCGAGGCGGCGGACGTGGCCAAGGCCAAGCCGCTGGGCCTCGTCGCCCAGCACAACGACAAATACGATGCCGATGCCGGCTATTTCATCGAGGAAGTGCGCCGCCAGCTGATCGCGCGCTACGGCGAGACCGCCGATGACGGACCGCACAGCATCTATGCCGGCGGACTGTGGGTGCGCACCTCGCTCGACATGACGCTGCAGGACGCGGCGCGAAACTCGTTGCGCGCCGGATTGATGCGGTATGGCGGGGGGCGGGGCTGGCATGGCCCGATCGCCCACCTGAAGCTCGATAGCGGGAACTGGCGCGGCGAGCTGCTCGCGGCGAACCTGGGCATCAACTACATGGACTGGCGCATCGGCGTGCTGACCGAAGTGTCGGGCGCCAGCGGCACGATCGGGTTCGGCGACGGCAAGACCTATCCCATCACGCTGCCCGCGGGGCCCGCGGTCGGCGACGTGGTTGCCGCGGCGCCGGCCGGCGATGGCTATGCGCTGCGCATCGTGCCCGAGGTTTCCGGCGGTATGATCGTCGAGGACCCGCAGAACGGACGCATCATGGCGATGCAGGGCGGATTCGATTCCCGTCTGGGCTCGTTCAACCGCGCCACGCAGGCCGAGCGCCAGCCGGGTTCAACGATCAAGCCCTTCGTCTACGCCACCGCGCTGGACTATGGCATGACTCCGGCGACGCAGGTGCTCGACGGCACGTTCTGCGTTTACCAGGGCGCCGCGCTCGGCCAGAAGTGCTTCAAGAACTTCGGTTCCGAGGGCGGCGGCGGTACGCACACGATGCGCTGGGGGCTCGAGCAGTCGCGCAACCTGATGACCGTCCGCATCGCCAACGACACCGGCATGGAAAACGTCGTCCGCACCTTCAAGCGCGTGGGGATCGGCGACTATCCGCCCTACCTGTCGATGGCGCTGGGCGCTGGCGACACCACGGTCGAGAACATGGTCAACGCCTATGCCGCGCTCGCCAACCAGGGGCGCCAGCACACCCCGACCGTGATCGACTACGTGCAGGACCGCGACGGCAAGGTGATCTGGCGCGCCGACAACCGGCGCTGCGATGGCTGCAACATGCCCGAGTGGGACGGCAAGCCGATGCCGCGTTTCACCGACAACGGCAAGCAGGTGATCGACGCGCGTACCGCCTACCAGGTGGTGCACATGCTCGAGGGCGTCGTGGTGCGCGGCACGGCGGTGGTGCTGCGCGACCTCAACCTGCCGCTGTTCGGCAAGACCGGAACGACCAGCGGCCCCACCAACGTGTGGTTCGTGGGCGGAATGCCCGACATCATCGCGGGTGTGTACGTCGGCTACGACCAGCCGCGCAGCCTGGGCGGATGGGCGCAGGGCGGGCGCGTGGCCGCGCCGGTGTTCAAGGACTTCGTGCAGGCCACGCGCAAACGCTGGGACAACATACCCTTCGCCGCGCCTGACGGCATCCGCATGGTGCGGATCGACCGCGTGACCGGCAAGCGCGTGTTCGCCGGCACGCCCAACGACCGCGACCCCAAGGCGCCCATCATCTGGGAGGCGTTCAAGCCTGACACCGAGCCCAAGCGGACGATCGGCGCGGGCGAGCTGACCGCCAAGGAACAGATCCTCGATGCGCTGCGGCAGGCACGGGCGGATCGCGCGGCGCAGGCGGCACAGCAGCAGGCCGCGACGCAGCACAACTTCGCCGAGGAACAGGGCGGCATCTACTGACCGGCCCGGGCACCCGCCCGGTGGGCATTTTCCCCTTGCGCTGAGCGTGCTATGGAACGCGGCATGAAAAGATCCCTCCTGTCGCTGGCAGCGGCGCTCGTCGCAATGCTGCCTGGCCTCGCCCATGCCGAACTGCCGGTCGGCGCCACCGCTCCCGAGTTCGCCGCGCAAGGTGCGCTGGGAGGCAAGGTGTTTTCGTTCAACCTCAAGCGCGCTCTGCGCCACGGGCCGGTTGTGCTCTACTTCTTCCCCAAGGCCTTCACCAAGGTCTGCACGCTGGAAGCGCACGCCTTCGCCGAAGCATCCGACCAGTACAAGGCCGCGGGCGCGACGCTGATCGGGATGTCGACGGACGACCTGCCGGCGCTCAAGGACTTCTCCTCGCTCGAATGCCGCAACAAGTTTCCCGTCGCCAGCGCGTCCCCGGCGGTCGTCGCGGCCTATGACGTCGATCTCCAGCGCGACGGCAAGTCGACCGGGCTGACCAACCGCACGAGCTATGTCATCGGGCAGGACGACAAGATCGTCATGGCGCACACCGACCTGATGGACTTCCGCCAGCACGTCGACCTGACGCTCGCCGCGGTCCGCGCGCTCCAGCAGAAGCGCCAACACCACTGACGCACCCGCTATGACACCGCTCCGGCCGCGTTCGCGCGGTACAAGGTGTGCCCACTCGCTTTACAAAATACGCCTCTCCGCTAGGGGGGGCGACACTCTAGTGGAGATTGCCTGAAATGCGTGCCGAAGGGCAGGCCAACATCGACCGTATCGAGGCGTCGTTGGCGCTTGTGCGCAAGTTCCTCGACTGGGACCGCGCGCTGCGCCGGCTCGACGAATTGAACGCGCGCGTCGAGGACCCGAAGCTGTGGGACAACCCCAAGCAGGCCGAGGCCGTGATGCGTGAGCGCCGGCGGCTCGACGCGGCAGTGGGCGCGGTCAAGCAGATTTCGCGGGAAATGGCCGACGCGGTCGAGTTCGTCGAAATGGGCGAGGCCGAGGGCGACGAGGCGATCGTGGGCGAGGGCCTCCAGTCGCTCCAGGCGCTGGCCGAACGCGCGGACGAGGACAAGGTCCAGGCGCTGCTCGCCGGCGAGGCCGACGCCAACGACGCCTACCTCGAAGTCCACGCCGGCGCGGGCGGCACCGAGAGCCAGGACTGGGCCGAGATGCTCCAGCGCATGTACACGCGCTGGGCCGAACGGCATGGCTACAAGGTCGACCTCGTCGACTATCACGCGGGAGAACAGGCCGGGATCAAGAGCGCGACGCTGATGATCAGGGGCGAGAACGCCTATGGCTACGCCAAGACCGAAAGCGGTGTGCACCGCCTGGTGCGGATCAGCCCCTACGACAGCTCGGCGCGCCGCCACACATCGTTCAGTTCGGTCTGGGTCTATCCGGTGATCGACGATTCGTTCGAGATCGACATCAATCCGGCCGACCTCAAGATCGATACATACCGCGCTTCGGGCGCGGGCGGGCAGCACATCAACACCACCGATTCCGCGGTGCGCATCACCCACGTGCCGAGCGGCATCATCGTCGCGAGCCAGCAGGACCGCAGCCAGCACAAGAACCGCGACATCGCGATGAACATGCTCAAGGCCCGGCTCTACGAGGCGGAGCTCGCCAAGCGCGAGGCGGCGGCCAGCGGCGAATACGCCGCCAAGACCGAGATCGGGTGGGGCCACCAGATCCGCTCCTACGTGCTCCAGCCGTACCAGCAGGTGAAGGACCTGCGTACCGGCCATGTCTCGACCAACCCGGGCGAAGTGCTCGACGGCGCGCTCGACCCGTTCATGGCCGCCGCGCTTTCCGCCCGCGTGTCGGGCGAGAAGGTGGTGGTGGAGGACGACGATTGAGGTGGGCGCTTGCCCTCCCACTGATTGCGCTGGCCGCCTGCCAACCGGCGAAGGACGCCGATCGCCCCGAGGACGTCCGCGCCTTTCCGCGCGCGCACCGGCCTGTCTCCCCGCTCGGTGCGAGCGCGTTCTCGACCGAAGAGGATCGCGATAATCGCAACGAGGCGAAGACCGTCATGGATCTCGCGCAGATCGAGCCGGGCATGACCGTGGCCGACATCGGCGCGGGTGAGGGCTATTACACCGTGCGCCTGGCCGAACGCGTCGGCGAGAAAGGCAGGGTGCTCGCCGAGGACATCGCGATCGGCGCGGTGCGGCGGCTCGGTGCGCGGGTCGAGCGCGACCGGCTCGACAACGTGTCGATCAAGCTCGGCACGCCCGAGGATCCCAAGCTTCCCGCCGGAAGCTTCGACCGCATCTTCCTCGTCCACATGTACCACGAAGTGGCCGAGCCCTACGCGTTCCTGTGGAACCTCTATCCGGCGCTCAAGCAGGGCGGGCAGGTGGTTGTGGTCGACGTTGACCGGCCGACCGACCAGCACGGCATTCAGCCCGCGCTGCTGATGTGCGAATTTGAAGCCGTGGGCTATCGCCTCACGCAATTTCACCGTAAGCCCAAGATTGCGGGCTATTATGCGCAGTTCGAGGCAGGGGGAAACAGGCCCGAACCGTCGCAGATCGTTCCTTGCCGGCTCGAAAACGGCAAGGTTGTGCGCGTCGCGGCGCGCTGAAGGGGTTTGAAATGTCGTCGTTCAAGGGTCTTAAGCCGATTCTCTATGGTGGCCGCGAAGTCTGGCCGCTGATCGAGGGCGGCAAGGGGGTCTCCGCCACCAACCACACCAGCTCCGGCGCATGGGCCGCGGCAGGCGGGATCGGCACGGTCAGCGCGGTCAACGCCGACAGCTACGATGCCGAAGGCAAGATCGTGCCCCAGGTCTACGACCAACTCACCCGCAGGGAGCGGCACGAGCAGCTGATCCGCTACGCCATCGACGGCGCGGTCGAGCAGGTGCGCCGCGCTTACGAGATCGCGGGCGGAAAGGGCGCGATCAACATCAACGTGCTGTGGGAGATGGGTGGCGCGCAGGCGGTGCTCGAAGGCGTCCTCGAACGCACGAAGGGCATGGTCACGGGCGTCACCTGCGGCGCGGGCATGCCCTACAAGCTGGCCGAGATCGCGCAGCGCTTCAACGTCAGCTACCTGCCGATCATTTCCTCGGCGCGCGCCTTCCGCGCGTTGTGGAAGCGCGCCTACAACAAGGTCTCGGACCTCATGGCGGCGGTGGTCTATGAAGACCCGTGGCTCGCCGGCGGGCACAACGGCCTGTCGAACGCAGAGGATCCGCTCAAGCCGGAGGATCCCTATCCGCGCGTCAAGGCGCTGCGCGACACGATGCGCGCCGAGGGCATTGCCGACACCGTGCCGATCGTGATGGCCGGCGGCGTGTGGTATCTGCGCGACTGGAACGACTGGATCGACAACCCGGAACTCGGTTCGATCGCCTTCCAGTTCGGCACGCGCCCGCTGCTGACCGCGGAAAGCCCGATCCCGCAGGGCTGGAAGGACGCGCTGCGCCATCTCGAGCCGGGCGACGTGCTGCTCCACCGCTTCTCGCCGACGGGGTTCTATTCCTCGGCGGTGCGCAACCCGTTCCTGCGTAGCCTGGAAGCGCGTTCCGAGCGGCAGATTCCCTACTCGAAGGTCGAGGCCGGCGAGCATTCCGCGCGGCTCGACGTCGGGGTCAAGGGCAAGAACTTCTGGGTCACGCCCAAGGATCTGGAGCACGCCCGCGAATGGGTGGCGCAAGGCTTCACCGATGGCCTGCGCACACCTGACGACACCATCGTGTTCGTCAACCCGGCCGAGCGCAAGGAGATCCAGCAGGACCAGAAGGACTGCATGGGCTGCCTGTCGCACTGCGGGTTCTCGGCGTGGAAGGACCATGACGACTATTCCACCGGCCGCCTCGCCGATCCGCGCAGCTTCTGCATCCAGAAGACCCTGCAGGACATCGCGCACGGCGGCGACATCAACCAGAACCTGATGTTCGCGGGCCACGCGGCGTTCAAGTTCAAGCAGGACCCGTTCTATTCCAACAATTTCACCCCCACGGTGAAGCAGCTGGTGGACCGCATCCTGACCGGGGACTGAGCGCCCGGATGCGCCGAATGGGAGACTCGCCATGCAAGTGATCCTGATGGCGGTGGGCGACGACCGGCCGGGCCTCGCCAGCGCGCTGGCCGACGCCGTGGTGGGCGCAAGGGGCAACTGGCTCGAAAGCCATTTCGCGCGCCTCGGCGGCAAGTTCGTGGGATCGGTGTTGGTCGAGCTTCCCGACGATCGCGTTGGTGACCTTGCCGAGGCCGTCGCCGCGATGGAAGCCACCGGTTTTCACGTCACGCTGACGACCTCGCAGGACGACGCACGGCCCGGCGGCCGGGTGCTGACCTTCGAACTGGTCGGCGCGGACCGTCCCGGCATCGTCCGCGAGGTGTCCGCCGCGCTCGCGGCGCTGGGCGTCAATATCGACGAGCTGGAATCGGAGACCGAAACCGGGGCGATGTCGGCGGAGCGGCTGTTCCGGGCGCGCGCCCGGGTCCAGGTTCCGGACGGCACGCCGACCGCGCAGGTGCGCCAGGCGCTCGAGCGCATCTCGGGCGAGATCATGGTCGATTTCGCCGACTGAACGGTGCGGAAAGGGCAGGGCGAACCGGTAGCAGGCCCCGCGAAAGGACCCGCCCGTTCCCCCCAGCGATCAATCGAATTCCCAGGCCCGCTCGCCATGGCTGGCGAGGTCGAGCCCGGTACGCTCGTCATCTTCGCTGACCCGCATCGGGATCACCATCGACACCATCAGCGCGCAGATCGCGGTCGCAACCGCGCTCCACAAGGCAACGACGCCAACGCCCGCGACCTGCGCGAAGAGCTGGCGGCCAAGGCTCATGCCCTCGGCATAGCCGGTGCCGCCGAACGTGGGCGAGATGAACACCGCAAGCATGATCGAACCGAGGATGCCGCCCATGCCGTGGACCGCGAAAACATCGAGCGAATCGTCGATGTGCAGGCGGCTCTTGACCAGCTGGATCATCGAATAGCAGACCAGCGCGGCGGCCACGCCGAACAGCATGGCGGCGCCCGGCGAGACGAAGCCCGCCGCCGGGGTGATCGTGGCAAGGCCGGCGATCGCGCCGGTCGCGAAACCGACCGAAGTCGGCTTGCCCACGGTGAATTTCTCGACCAGCAGCCAGACCAGCGCCGCGGCGCACGCACCCATGTGCGTGTTGATGATCGCGCTCGCGGCATCGTCGTTCGCGGCGAGGGCGGAGCCGCCGTTGAAGCCGAACCAGCCGACCCACAGCAGCGCCGCGCCGGCCATCGTCAGCGCGGGCGAATGCGGCAGCATCAGCGTCCTGGGGAAACCCGCGCGCTTGCCGAGCAGAATGGCGACGACCAGCGCCGACACGCCCGCCGTGGTGTGGACGACGATGCCGCCCGCGAAGTCGAGCGTGCCGAGCTTGGTGGCGAGCCAGCCTCCGCCCCAGATCCAGTGCGCGACCGGCGCATAGACCATCAGGCCCCACAGAGCGCAGAAACCGATCACCCAGCCGAAGCGCGCGCGGTCGACCCATGCGCCGGCCATCAGCGCGGGAGTGATCAGCGCAAAGCACATCTGGAACAACGCGAAGGCGCTTTCGGGGATCGTGGTGTGGGCGCGCACGTTGCCGAGGTCGTTCAGCATCCACGCGTTGCCGCCGCCCAGCCAGCCACTGGTGACGTTGCCGAAGGCAAGCGTGTAGCCGACCATGACCCACAGCACCGAGGCGACCGCGGCGATCGCCCCGACCTGCACCACCACCGCAAGGAAGCCCTTGGCGCGGACGAGGCCCCCGTAGAACAGCGTCAGCCCGGGCATCGCCATCAGCAGAACCAGCGCCGAGGAGATCAGTATCCAGGCCGTATCGCCGCTATCGGCGGCATCGGCCATCGTCATACCACCGGCCGCCTGCGCATGGGCGGCAAGGGGAGCAACGAGCGCGAGACCCGCTGCAACCGCCAGCATTTTCCTGATCACGCTTGAACCCTCCATTGACGCCGGCTCCCCAAACGGCGCACGATCCTCGCGCGGGGCTCTAGGGCAACAAACCATTGCATTACAAGCGTGGAGTGAACGAATCTTGTTCGCACCGGCGGCAAACCGCGTTTTGTCAGGCCCAGCCTTCGAGCACCTGATCGGGCGGCCGGTGCCCGTCGGACCAGAAGCGGATATTGGCGATCACCTTTTCGCCCGAAGCTTCGCGGCCCTCGAACGTCGCGCTGCCGACGTGGGGCAGCAGGGTCGCGTTGCCCAGCGACAGGAAGCGCGGATCGACCTGTGGCTCCTGCGCGTAGACGTCGAGCCCGGCGCCGCCGATGCGGCCTTCCTGCAATGCGGCGATCAGCGCGTCCTCGTCGATCAGCTCGCCGCGCGCGGTGTTCACCAGGTAGGCATCGGGCTTCATTAGCGCGATGCGCCGGGCATTGATCATGTGGTGCGTATCGGGGTTCGCCGGACAGTGCAGCGTGAGGATGTCCGCCTCGCGGCACAGCGTATCGAGATCGGTCACGTAGCGCGCGCCGAGCATCTGCTCGATCGCTTCGGGCAGGCGCTGGCGGTTATGGTAAGCGATCGAGAGGCCGAACGCGCGCGCGCGGTGGGCCACGGCCTGCCCGATACGGCCCATGCCGATGATCCCCAGCACCTTGCCGCCGATGCGGTGGCCCAGCATCGCGGTCGGGCCCCAGCCCTTCCATTCGCCCGCGCGCATCAAGCGGCCGCCCTCGACGAAGCGGCGCGGCACCGAGATGATCAGCGCCATGGTCATGTCGGCGGTATCGTCGGTGAACACGCCGGGCGTGTTGGTGACGATGATCCTGCGCGCGCGCGCCGCGCCCAGGTCGATGTGCTCGATCCCCGCGCCGAAATTGGCGATCAGGCCGAGCCGGTCGCCGGCGGCCTCGATCATTGCGGCGTCGATCCGGTCGGTGACGGTCGGGACGAGCACGTCGCAGGCGCGCATCGCCGCCACGAGCTGGTCGCGGCTCATCGGCGCGTCGGTGCCGTTGAGCGAGACGTTGAACAGCTCGTCCATCCGCCGCTCGGTCTCCGGGAGCAGGCGGCGGGTGACGATGACGGCGGGCTTGCCCTCGATCCGGCGCGTCGGCCTGAGGTCGGCGTCGGTGGCGTGGGCGGGGCGCGGTCCGGTCATGGTTCAAAGCGCTAGGACGGCGGGCGCGGTGCGGTCAAGCGGGACCTTGCGCGAAACCCGGTGAAGCCGGGTCGAGCGCCTTGCCAGCGCGGGGAGATGCTGTATCGCTTGTCGGACTAGAGGATCCGATGAATCGTTCGCTTTCACGCGTTTGCCGCGGTCTTGCAACCGTTGCGCTGGTGCTCGCTCCGGCGGCCTTGGCGCCGTGTGCGCGGGCCGAAGAGCCCGCGGTTCCCTATTGGGCCTCGATGAGCAAGGACAAGGCAAACGTTCGCGTCGGTCCCGGCTTCGATTACCGCATCTCGTGGGTCTACCAGCGCCGCGGATTGCCCGTGAAAGTCGTCCGCACGATGGGCGGATGGCGGCTGATCGAGGATCCCGACGGCACGCGGGGCTGGCTGCTCTCGCGCTTCCTCAGCCGCACCCACACGGCGATCGTCATCGGCAAGCACAACGCCGAGATGCACGAGGGTTCCGATGGTGGCGGCCGCCTGTTGTGGCGGGTCGAACCGGGCGTGGTCGGGATCGTCGGTGATTGCGATTCGGGCTGGTGCCGGTTCGAGGTCGGCGCGCGAAAGGGCTACATCCGCGCCG
>JAJXVK010000065.1:0-1073 GCA_021782155.1 Pseudomonadota bacterium | reverse complement strand
ATCTTGGGCAGTTGAGCCCATATCACGAAGGCCGTACATTACGAAACGGTAGGGGGCGCGGCGGACAGGCGCCACGCCCCTCGGAAGAAGCGTCAGAAGGCCGGATCAGGCCAGTTCGATCGCCAGCGCGGTTGCTTCGCCGCCGCCGATGCACAGCGAGGCGACGCCCTTCTTCAGGCCGCGTTCCCTGAGCGCGTTGATCAGCGTGACGACGATGCGCGTGCCCGAAGCGCCGATCGGATGACCCAGCGCGGTCGCGCCGCCGTTCACGTTGACCTTGTCGTGCGGGATGCCGAGGTCGTGCATCGCGAACATCGCGACGCAGGCGAAAGCCTCGTTGACTTCGAACAGGTCGACGTCGCCGATCGACCAGCCCGCGCGTTCGAGCACCTTGGTGATCGCGCCCACCGGGGCGATGGTGAAGTCCTTGGGCTCCTGCGCGTGCGCGGCGAGTGCGACGATCCTGGCGACCGGCGCCTTGCCCTGCGTCCTGGCGACGCTCTCGCGGGTGATCACCAGCGCGGCGGCGCCATCGGAGATCGAGCTCGAGGTCGCCGCGGTGATCGTGCCGTCCTTGGCGAAGGCGGGCTTGAGCGAAGGAATCTTGTCGGGGCGGCCCTTGCCCGGCTGCTCGTCGGTGTCGACAACGACCTCGCCGGAGCGGCTCTTCACCGTGACCGGAGCGATCTCGCCCACGAACTTGCCCTCGGTCACCGCAGCCTGCGCGCGGCGCAGCGATTCGATCGCGAAATCGTCCTGGTTCTCGCGGGTGAGCTGGTATTCATTGGCGGTGTCCTGCGCGAAAGTACCCATCGCGCGACCCGCGTCGTAGGCGTCTTCCAGCCCATCGAGGAACATGTGGTCATAGGCCATGTCGTGGCCGATGCGCGCCCCCGAGCGGTGCTTCTTGAGCAGGTAGGGGGCGTTGGTCATGCTCTCCATGCCGCCCGCGACGACCATGTCGACCGAGCCGCTGGCGAGCGCTTCGGCGCCCATGATCACCGTCTGCATGCCCGAGCCGCAGACCTTGTTGACCGTGGTCGCCTGGACCGACTTGGGCAGGCCCGCCTTGA
>JAJXVK010000064.1 GCA_021782155.1 Pseudomonadota bacterium | reverse complement strand
TTCCGCGCGCCGCATCATTCGGCCTCGATGGCGGCGCTGACCGGCGGGGGACTGCGCGTGAAGCCGGGCGAAGTCTCCCTCGCGCATCTGGGCGTGCTGTTCCTCGACGAACTGCCCGAGTTCCAGCGCCCGGTGCTCGATTCGCTGCGCCAGCCGCTCGAAACGGGCGAAGTCAGCGTGGCGCGTGCCAATGCCCACGTCACCTTCCCCGCGCGCGTCCAGCTCGTCGCGGCGATGAACCCGTGCCGCTGCGGGCACCTCGGCGATCCGGCGCTGGGCTGCAGCCGCGCACCGAAATGCGCCGCCGACTACCAGAGCCGCGTCTCGGGCCCGCTGCTCGACCGGATCGACCTCCACGTCGAGGTCGATCCGGTCAGCGCGATGGATCTCGCCCTGCCGCCGCCCGCCGAAGGGTCCGCCGAAGTGGCGGCGCGCGTGGCAAGGGCGCGCGCGGTGCAGACCGCGCGGCTGGAAGGGACGGGCAAGCGCAGCAACGCCGAACTCGACGCCGACCTGCTCGAAGCGCACGCCACACCCGACGAGGCGGGCCGCACGCTGCTCGTCCAGGCGGCAAGCGCGATGCACCTGTCGGCGCGCGGCTATACCCGTATGCTGAGGGTGGCGCGCACGATCGCCGACATGGCGGGGACTGAGGGCGTGGGCCGCGTGCATATCGCCGAGGCGCTCAGCTACCGCCGGATGGCGCCTAGGGGGTGAGGGTATTCCTGCGGAAAGACTCGTCACCCCGGGCTTGACCCGGGGTCCCGCTTGTTCCTTCGCTGCCCTCTATCAGACGAGCAAGTTGTAGAGATCGTTCCAGTCAGGATTCGTGCGTTCGATCAGTTCGACTTTCCATTCGCGGTGCCAGCGCTTGATGCGCTTTTCGTGTGCGATGCAGTCTTCGATGGTCTCGCCACGCTCGGCCCAGACGAGACGGAGGAGGCTGTAGCGGGCGCAGAAATCGGACCCGGTTCCTTCGCGGTGTTGGAAAATGCGCTGGGGCAGGTCTGCGGTGACGCCGACGTACATTGTGCCCCGGTAGCGGTCGGCCATGATGTAGACCCAGCCGCCGCGTTGTTCGCTGTTCATATGTTGGGTTGAAAGGAAGCGGGACCCCGGGTCAAGCCCGGGGTGACGCGTGAGTGGGGCTGGGCCTCAACGCCCCGCCATCGCCTTGACCTTGCTAAGATACGTCCGCCCGATGCGCAGCTGCGAACCGTCGGCGAGTTCCACCGACCACACGCCCAGCCCATCGTGCCTGAGCCCCGCGATCGCGTCTTTCCTCAGGATCGTCGAGCGGTGGATGCGGATGAACTGCGCGGGGTCGAGCCGTTCCTCGAGCCCCGCGATGGTGTGCAGCATCAGGTAGCTGCGCTGGCCGACGTGGAGCCGCACATAGTCGCGCTCGGCATCGATGCGCTCGATGTCGGCGGCGGCGATGCGGATCAGTTCGGAGCGGTGGGGCACCCACAGTTCGTCCAGCCACTCGTTCTCGGCGGGCGCATCGGAAGGCGGCGCGCGGCGCGCCAGCGCACGTTCGATCGCGCGTTCGAGCCGGTCCTGCGCGACGGGCTTCAGGACATAGTCGACCGCGTCGAGATCGAACGCCTCGACGGCGAAATGGTCGTGCGCGGTCACGAAGATCACCGCCGGGCGCGGGTCCTGCGCGGCCAGCGCGCGCGCCACTGAGAGCCCGTCGATCTCGGGCATGGTCATGTCGAGCAGCACCAGTTCGGGCGCCAGCGCCTCGGCCAGCCGCAGAGCGGCGGCACCGTCGGGCGCGGTGCCGACCACGTTCAGCGCGAGGATTCGCGAGCACAGGATCTGCATGCGCTCGACCGCGAGCGGTTCGTCGTCGACGATCAGCGTGCGCAGCGCCTGGGGTTCAGCAACATTCATTTCGCACCACCGGCATGGTCAGGACGGTCGCATAGCCGCCCGCGGGGAGCGGGCCGGCATCGACGTGGGCGCCCGGGCCGAAGCGCGCGGCCAGCCGCTGGCGCACGTTGGCGAGGCCGATTCCCGTGCCGCCAGCGGGAATGCCCGCCTCGCCGCTCGCCGGGCCGTCGTCGGCCACCGTCAGCACCAGCATCCCGCCCGCCTCGCGCGCGCTGATTCGGATCGTGACCGGGCGGCGCGTGGCCGAAACCGCGTACTTGATCGAGTTCTCGACCAGCGGCTGGAGGATCATGCCTGGGACGCAGGCGCCCTCGAGCTCCTTCGGCACCTCGAACTCGGTCTGCAGCCGTTCGGGGAAGCGCACCGCCTCGATCGCGAGGTAGTGGCGCTGCAGCGCGATCTCATCCGCCAGCGGCACGTCGGCGGTGGGATCGTTCGCGAGCGAATGGCGGTAGAAGCTGGAAATCGTCTGGATCATCCGCTCGGCATCGTCGGCACGGCCCGACATGACCTGCGCGGAGAGCGAGTTCAGCGTGTTGAACAGGAAGTGCGGGTTGACCTGGTAGCGCAAGCTGCGCAGCTCGGCCGCCTTCGCCGCGCGGCGGTATTCTCCTTCGCGCCGCTCTGCCGCGCGCATCCGTTCCCCATTCGCCAGCGCAAGGTAGAGCGCGGCCCATGCGATCAGCAGGAAATAGCGGCCCAGCGCGACGTCGGTCAGCTGGCGCAGCAAGCCCTCGTCTTCCATCTTCTTGCTGATGATCTTGACGCGCTCGCGCGACAGGTCGGCGCCGGGCGCAGGTGCCGGGGGCGCGGGCGGGATCGAGGCCTTCCCACCCGGAGGCGCTGGCGGGGCCGGGGGCGCGGGCGGAGCGGGCGGCGCGTGGTCGTTGACGTCGACCAGCAGGTTTCCGGCCATGTCGCGGCGGATCGAGACGCCCGCGCTGCCCGTTTCGTCGGGCGAGCCATCGCCTTCCTTCGCCATCTGCTCGATCATCCGCTTCTCGACCGGAGCGAAGACCTGCTGGTTGACCGCAGCGAGCAAAACCGAGGCGGGGAGCATGATGACCAGCGCGGCGGCGGCGCGCGTGCCTATCGGGCGATCGTCGAAACGGCGCAGGATCGGCCACACGGCGACGGTGACGAGAACGCCCGCCAGCGTGACCAGCGCGCGCCGCCACAAGAGCTCGTCGAACGCGCCGAGGTCCATGACGAGGCCGCGCAGTGTGACCAGCACGAAATAGCAGAGCCACAGCGCGGTCGCCGACAGCCACACCAGCCGCGCGGGAACGCGCGCCGGAGATTCGGCGGTGGTTTCGTCGAAATCGAACGCAGTGGCCATTGCCTGCGTCTAGCGCGGGGCGCACCCCGCACGCCAGCCGGATCGGTCGGTCCGAATCGGCGGTTCGTCGATCAGGCCAGCAGGTGCTCCTCGGCGATCTTCTTTTGCCACACCAGCGGCGCAAGCTGGTGGACGTTTTGACCCTCGGCGTCGACCGCGACGGTCACCGGCATGTCCTCGACGGTGAACTCGTAGATCGCTTCCATGCCAAGGTCCTCGAAGCCCACCACCTGCGACGCCTTGATCGCGCGGCTGACGAGGTAGGCCGCACCGCCCACCGCCATCAGGTAGGCGCTCTTGTGCTTCGCGATCGATTCGGTCGCCGCCGGGCCGCGCTCGGCCTTGCCGACGCAGGCGAGCAAGCCCTGGTCGAGCATCATGTCCATGAACTTGTCCATGCGCGTGGCGGTGGTCGGGCCGGCGGGGCCAACGACCTCGTCGCGCACCGGGTCGACCGGACCGACGTAATAGATCACGCGGCCCTTGAATGCGACCGGCAGGTCCTCGCCCCGGCTCAGCATGTCCTGGATGCGTTTGTGCGCCGCATCTCGCCCGGTCAGCATCCTGCCGTTGAGGAGCAGCCGGTCGCCCTGCTTCCAGCCCTGCACTTCTTCCGCCGTCAGCGTGTCGAGGTTGACGCGCCTGGCTTCGGCCGATGGCGCCCACTGCACCTTGGGCCATGCGGAAAGGTCGGGCTTTTCGAGAAAGCTCGGCCCCGATCCGTCGAGCGTGAAGTGCGCGTGGCGCGTTGCGGCGCAGTTGGGGATCATCGCGATCGGCTTGTTCGCGGCGTGGCACGGCGCGTCCATGATCTTGACGTCGAGCACGGTGGCGAGCCCGCCAAGGCCCTGCGCGCCGACACCCAGCGCGTTGACCGCGTCGAAGATCTCGATGCGCAGCTTCTCGATGTCGTTCTGCGGGCCGCGCTGCTTCAGCTGGCCCATGTCGATCGGCTCCATCAGGCTCATCTTGGCGAGCTTGACGCAATGCTCGGCGGTGCCGCCGATGCCAATGCCGAGCATGCCCGGCGGGCACCAGCCCGCGCCCATCTGCGGCAGCATCTCGAGCACCCAGTCGACGATGTTGTCGCTGGGGTTCATCATCTTGAACTTGGACTTGGCCTCCGAACCGCCGCCCTTGGCCGCGACGTCGATCGACACCGTGTTGCCCTTCACCATCTCGACCGAGAGCACGCACGGGGTGTTGTCGCGCGTGTTGCGGCGGGTGAACGCCGGGTCGGCCAGCACCGAGGCGCGCAGCGTGTTGTCGGGATCGAGGTAGGCGCGGCGCACGCCCTCGTCGATCACGTCCTGCAAGGACTTGTCCGATTCGAGCCGGCAGTCCTGCCCCCACTTGACAAAGACGTTGACGATGCCGGTGTCCTGGCAGATCGGGCGGTGGCCCTCGGCGCACATCCGGCTGTTGGTGAGGATCTGCCCGATCGCGTCCTTCGCGGCGGGGCCCTGCTCGGCTTCGTAGGCCTCGCCCAGCGCGCGGATGTAGTCCATCGGGTGGAAATAGCTGATGTACTGAAGCGCGTCTGCGACGCTCTCGACCAGGTCCGCTTCGCGGATCGTCACCATTTCACCCATGTCCGGACCTCCCTCTGGCCGCTTCGATCTCCACATCGATGGAGGCCCCTTACGCGCCGACCGGCGTCGTGCAAAGCGCTTGGCGCGAGGGAGGCGATATTCTACAGGCCTGATCGGAATTGGCATAAACAGGTGTTGCCCCGGTGTGTTGCCGGTGCAATACAGCCTTCAGCAACCGAGGGATTTCATGACCGTTGTCGAAGACCGTCCGGCTGGCGCCGGCATGACCCGCGCCGATATGACCCGTGAGCGCCGCGCGATGATCGACAGCCAGCTGCGCGTGAGCGGCGTCAACGACCCCGCCCTGCTTGCCGCCTTCGCCGCGGTCGCGCGCGAGGATTTCGTGCCCGAGCCGCGCCGCGCGGTCGCCTATGCCGACCGGCAGGTGCCGCTGGGCGAGGGCCGGGTGCTCGCGCCCGCGCTGTCCTACGGCCAGATGCTCACTGCCGCCGAACCGCACCCGGGCGACAAGGTGCTGGTGGTCGGCAAGCCCGGCGCCTATCTTTCCGCGCTGGTCGAAGCGCTCGGCCTGCCGGTCGACACCGCCGCGCCCGGGGCGCTCGCGGGGAAGGGCCCCTACTCGCTGGTGCTGGTCGACGGCGCGATCGAGGAAGCGGGCCAGGCCCTCGCGGCGACGCTCGCGCCCTATGGCCGGCTGGTCACGGGCCGCGTCGAACGCGGCGTGGTGCGGCTCGCGATCGGGCGCAAGTCGGGTGATGACCTGTCGCTCGCCAATCTCGCCGAGATCGACCTTGCCCCGCTGCCCGAATTCGCGGCGCCGAGGAGCTGGAGCTTCTGAGCACGATGACCAAGCCCTCCGTCCGTATCGCGCTGCTGGGCGCTTCGCTGCTGGCGCTCCAGGGAGCCGCAGTCTCCGTACCTGCACGGGCCGACGACCTGCGCGACGCGCTGGACAGCGCCTACCAGACCAACCCCTCGCTGCAGGCCGCGCGCGCCAACCAGCGCGCCACCGACGAGGGCGTGCCGATCGCCAAGGCGCCCGGCCTGCCATCGCTCTCGGGCCAGGCGACCTATACCGAATATCTCAAGCAGAGCTCGGTCAGCTTCATCGCGCCCAAGCGCAACCTCGACGTCAACGCCCAGCTTGGCGTGCCGATCTATTCGGGCGGCGCGGTGAAGAACTCGGTCCGCGCGGCCAGGACCAGGGTCGATGCCGGCCAGGCAGACCTGCGCGGCACCGAAAGCGGTGTGTTCAGCCAGGTCGTCGCGGCCTACATGGACGTGATCCTCCAGCAGGCGATCGTCGGCCTCAACCAGAGCAACGTCCACGTGCTCAAGGTCAACCTGCAGGCGACCAGCGACCGCTTCGAGATCGGCGACCTTACACGCACCGACGTGGCGCAGTCCAATTCGCGCCTAGCGGTCGCCAATGCCGGGTTGCGGGGCGCCGAGGCGAGCCTCGTCGCCGCGCGCGAGACATACCTGCAGGTGGTCGGCAAGCCGCCCAAGGACCTGGCGCCGCCGCCGCCGCTGACCGGCCTTCCCGCCTCGCCCGACGATGCGGTGCAGATCGCGCTTGACAACAACCCCGACCTCGCCGCCGCGCGCGAGCGCAGCAAGGCGGCGGGCTACGACGCCAAGGCCGCGGGCGCGGGGCGCTATCCCAGGATCAGCCTGTTCACCCAGGGCGACTATTCGAACTACCTCGGCTCGCTCAACATTCCCGGCGCCGGCACCGTGCCGGGGCAGACGACCGCGCAGGCGGGCGTGCGCGCCACGATCCCGCTGTTCCAGGGCGGCCTGCCCGCCGCGCAGCAGCGCCAGGCGCAAGCGCGCGAGGGCGCGGCGCTCGAACAGGAAATCGGCGTCGAGCGGCAGGTGATCGCTTCGGTGCGCTCGGCCTTCTCGTCGTGGCGCGCGGCCAATGACGTCATCAAGATGAACGAAACCGCGGTTTCCGCGGCGCAGCTCAGCCTCGAGGGCGTGCGCGCCGAGAACAGCGTGGGCAACCGCACGATCCTCGACATCCTCAATGCCGAGCAGGAATTGCTCAACGCGCAGGTCCAGCTCGTGACCGCGCGGCGCAACGCCTATGTCGCCGGGTTCAACCTGCTCGCCGCGATGGGCAAGGCCGAGGCGCGCGACCTCGGGCTCGACGGCGGCGTGCTCTACGACCCGCGGGTCAACTACGACCGGGTCAAGGACAAGATCTGGGACTGGGACCGCGACCCCGCCCCGGCCGCCAAGTCCACCCGCACCGTTGACAGTCCCGCGCAGGATGCGACAATCCCGCCCGATTCTGTCCCCGCCAGGATGGAACAGGGGCAAGACCCGATGCAGGGGGGCAAGTGACGTCGATGCGCCAGGCCAGTGAACCCTCGGTCGAGGAAATCCTCGAATCGATCAAGAAGGTGATCGCGCGCGACAATCGCGCCGAAGCCGCGCAGGTGCGCGCTCAGCGCGAAGGTGCCGGTGTCGTCACCACCCGCGGCGGCAACCCGGCGCCGCGCCCTGTCGAAGTGCTCGAACTCACCGAGATGGAGCTTGACGGCGCGGACCCGGCCGAAGGCGTCGAAGAGACCGAAGAAGACGCGGGCGACGTTCCGCTGGTCGATGACGGCGCGGTCGCCTCGATGCGCGATTCGCTCGCCGCGCTCGCCATGCTCTCGCAGCCCGGCGCCGCGCCGCAGATCGTCCGCTCGGGCGAGACCTCGCTCGAAGGGCTGGTGCGCGACATGCTGCGCCCGATGCTCGCCGATTGGCTCGACAGGAACCTTCCCGGCATGGTCGAGAAGATGGTAGCCGCCGAAATCGCACGGATCGCCGGAAAGAAGGGCTGACGACAGCGCCGTGACGAAGCTCCCTGCGGCTGGCGCGTCCGAAATCGCCGAGGCCGGACAGGCGCTGGCGAAGCTCGGCGGCTTTGCGACGAAGCGCCACATCTTCCTGTGCGTCGATCCCGAAAAGCCCAAATGCTGCGACCTCGAGGTTGGGCAAAAGGCTTGGAAATTCCTCAAGAAGCGGCTCGGCGAAGTGGGCCTTGGCGGCCACACCGGGGTGATGCGCAACAAGGCCGGATGCCTGCGCGTCTGCGTGGCCGGGCCGATCGCGGTGGTCTATCCCGAAGGCGTCTGGTACCATTCGGCGACCGAGCCGGTACTCGAACGGATCATCCAGGAACACCTGATCGGCGGCGTGCCCGTCGAGGATTTCCGATTGACGCCGCCCGAAGGCTGACTTCGGGGTTCACTGACGGGAACCGTCAGACCTGCCGCCCCGGCTCGCCACCCGGCCACCACAGCCTGATGGTATCATTGGCGACCGGGTGGGGAGGCGGGGCGGCAGGTCTGCGTCGCGATTCCGGCGACACCAGATTACCAATCGTGCTGATCGCTGAGCGGGTCTTCCACCGCCTCGTCGTGGCCGGTCCCGCTCGACAGGAACGCCAGTCCCATCAGCGCGCCGCCGAGCAGGATGGTGAAGCCGATGCCAAGCCCGGTCGCGATGTAGAAGTTCACCGAGATCATCCCGAAGGTGACGTAGAAATAGGCCCAGACCGCCACGACCACGATGGCGGCCACCGCGCCGGTCAGCTTCATCAGCTTGCGGTAGTGCGCCCAGGCGTGCGCGGCCTTGACGGGATCGTCGAGTGGGGATGGGATCGGCACCCCCCGAAGATGGGGCCGCAGGCCACATGTGGCAATGCGCTTTCGTCTCCGCGCGATTGGTGGCATCATTCTTCGGACGAGTTGAGGAAAATGGCCATGCGAGCCAGGAGGAGGATGTCATGACGATCGCAAGACTGATCGCCGACCACAGCGGCGAGGTCTGGAGCTGCAACGCCGACGCCACGGTGTCCGAAGCGGTCGAGCTGCTCGCCACCAAGCGCATCGGCGCGCTTCCCGTGCGCGACGGCGCGCAGGACGTGGCCGGCATTTTTTCCGAGCGTGACGTGCTCTACAGCCTGCAGAAGCACGGCCCCGCGGCACTGGAGATGACAGTGCGCGAAGTGATGACCTCGCCCGCCATCACCACCCAGCCGGGCACATCGGTGCTGGAAGCGCTGGCGCTGATGACGCGGCGGCGCATGCGCCATCTGCCGGTGGTCGAGAACGGCAGGATGATCGGCTTCGTCTCGATCGGCGACCTCGTCAAATACCGCATCGACCACATCGAGGCCGAAGCCAGCGCGCTGCGCGACTATATCCAGATGGCGTGATCCATCTGGAACGCTCCTCCTTGAGTGCGGGGGTGCGAGTGCCTATCTTCGCTTTCATGAGCGAAAGCATCGTCACCCTCGCCCCCAGCGCCGCGGCGCGCGTTGCGGCGATCGCCGCCAGGCAGGGCAAGCCCGCGATCCTGCGCCTTGCCGTCGAGGGTGGCGGCTGCTCGGGCTTCCAGTACCGCTTCGGCCTCGACGAGGCCCCACAGGACGACGACTCGATTGCCGAGACCGACGGAGTGCGCCTCGTGGTCGATTCGGTCAGCCTGGACCTCGTCGCGGGCAGCACGGTGGAATACGTCGAATCGCTGGGCGGCGCGGCCTTCCGCGTGACCAATCCCAACGCCAGCGCCGGCTGCGGCTGCGGGAGCAGTTTTAGTGTGTGATTGGCGGGAGTCGGGAGACGTGTTACGGCTGTGACAGGCCGGTCTCCCGCGCTGCACCGGCCCAGATCGACACCTAGCAAGACTGCCGAAAAGCAACATGCGCATCTCCTCGTTCAACATCAACGGCATCAAGGCGCGGCTGCCGCGCCTGCTCGAATGGCTCGAGGAAACGCGCCCTGCGGTCGCCTGCCTGCAGGAAATCAAGACGCAGGACGAAGGCTTCCCCGCCGCCGACTTCGAGGCGATCGGCTACAAGGCGATCTGGCACGGGCAGAAGGGCTTCAACGGCGTCGCCATCCTTGCCGACGGCGAAATGCCGCGGGAAGTGCGGCGCGGGCTGGCCGGCGACTCCGGGGACGAACATTCGCGCTATCTCGAAGCCGATGTGCGCGGGGTGCGGGTCGCCTGCATCTACCTCCCCAACGGCAACCCGCAGCCCGGCCCCAAGTTCGACTACAAGCTGCGCTGGATGGAGCGGCTGCGCGCGCGCATGGCCGAAATCTCGGCCGAGGAAGTGCCCGCGGTGGTGATCGGGGACTACAACGTGATCCCCGAAGACAAGGACATCTGGTCGCCCAAGGCGATGGCCGACGATGCGCTGATGCAGCCCGAATCGCGCGATGCCTTTGCCCGCCTCATCGGCGACGGCTGGACCGACGCGATCGGCCTGCTCAACCCGCGCGGCGGGGTGTGGACCTACTGGGACTACCAGGCCGGCGCCTGGCAGCGCGACCACGGCTTCCGCATCGACCACGCGCTGCTCTCCCCCGAACTCGCCGACCGGCTGGTCGCGGCGGGCGTCGACAAGACCTTTCGCGGGCGGGAAAAGGCCAGCGACCACGCGCCGGTCTGGATCGAGGTGCGCGACTGACGCGCACGCTGTAACCCGTCGCCGCGTTCGGGCGAATGGAGGTAACGAGGCCCTGCCGCGCCGAACTGTGCGCCGGTTCACAGCCGGGCAAGCACGAATCGGGCAAGGCTTCGTGCCGACACGCACCTGCGAGGGACCCATGCGACTTCCATCTTCCGACCTCGTCCGCTCCTTCGTCATCGGTTTCCTGATCGGCGCCGCCGGCCTGGTGCTGACGATGGGCCACGGCGCGCGGGCCGAAGTCGCGGCGAGGCTGATACCATGAAGCGGCTGGCGCAGGTCTCGATCGTCGCGGCGTGTCTCGCCACGGCATGTCAGCGCCAGGCCTTTGCTGAAGCGGCCATCGCGACACCCGCCGCGGCGGTCGAGGCCCGCGAGACCCAGGGTCTCAAGACCGCGATCTTCGCCGGCGGCTGCTATTGGGGCGTCGAGGGCGTGTTCAGTCACGTCAGGGGCGTGACCAGCGCCGTCTCGGGCTTCGAGGGCGGAAGCGCCGATACCGCGCACTACGAACGCGTCAGCGAGGGCGATACCGGCCATGCCGAATCGGTGCGTGTGACCTACAACCCCGCCGTGGTGCGCTACGACCAGCTGCTCCAGGTCTTTTTCGGCGTGATCGCCGATCCCACCGAACTCGACTTCCAGGGGCCCGACACGGGCACGCAGTACCGCTCGGCGCTGGTGCCGCTGTCGCCTGAGCAGCGCCGCGTCGCCGCCGGCTACCTTGCCCAGCTCAAGGTGCTGAAGCTGTGGCGACGCCCGATCGTGACGGCGATCGAGCCCTATCGCGGGTTCTACCCGGCCGCGCGCGATCACCAGGACTTCATGCAGAAGAACCCCGACCACCCCTATATCGTGATGTGGGACAAGCCCAAGGTCGCGGCGCTCAGGCGGCTGTTCCCGGCGCTCTACAAGGCAAGCTTCACCGCCGGTTGAACAGGGGCGATTTGCCAGCGGAGCCCGCGCGTCCTATCTATCGGGGATGGCCCGGGACGTGCTGCACCATCATCACGAACACTCCGGGGACAATCTTGTCTCCGCCGCCCGCCACGCGTTGCTCGAGGCGGGCGAGCAGTGGACCGAAATGCGCGCCGACGTGTTCGAGGCGCTGGCCGGGCGCGAAAAGCCTGCATCGGCCTATGACATCGCCGAGGCTGTGGGCGCGCTGCGCGGCAAGCGCGTGGCGGCAAACAGCGTCTATCGCATCCTCGACCTGTTCGTGCGCACCAACCTCGCGCGCCGGGTGGAGAGCGCCAACGCCTATCTCGCCAACAGCCACCCCGGCTGCCGCCACGATTGCATCTTCCTGATCTGCGACGTGTGCGGGCAGGCGATCCACCTCGACGACGACCGGCTGACCGGCGCGCTGCGCGATGCGGCGAGGGCCGCCGGCTTCGCCGACGTGCGCCCGGTGGTCGAGATTCGCGGCCGCTGCGGCGACTGCGTGTAGCCGGGCCGAAATCCGTGAAACCGTTCGTTTCCATGCGCCGCGAAGCCGTGTAAGGCGAAAGCATGTCCCCCACTCCGGCGACCCCGCTCCTCGATACCGTCGATACGCCTGGCGACCTGCGCAAGCTCCAGCCCTCGCAACTGCGCCAGCTCGCCGACGAGCTGCGCGGCGAAATGATCTCGGCCGTCGGGCAGACCGGCGGGCACCTCGGCTCGGGGCTCGGCGTGGTCGAGCTGACCGTGGCGATCCACTACGTGTTCAACACGCCCGAAGACCGGCTGGTGTGGGACGTGGGCCACCAGGCCTATCCGCACAAGATCCTCACCGGGCGGCGGAATCGCATCCGCACCTTGCGCCAGGGCGGCGGCCTCTCGGGCTTCACCAAGCGGTCGGAAAGCGAATACGACCCGTTCGGCACCGCACATTCCTCCACCTCCATCTCGGCCGCGCTGGGCTTTGCCGTGGCGAACAAGCTGGCGGACAAGCCGGGCAAGGGCATTGCGGTGATCGGCGACGGCGCGATGAGCGCGGGCATGGCATACGAGGCGATGAACAACGCCGGAGCCGCAGGCAACCGGCTGATCGTGATCCTCAACGACAACGACATGTCGATCGCGCCGCCGGTCGGCGGGCTGTCGGCCTACCTCGCGCGGCTGGTCTCCTCGGGCCAGTTCCTCGGCCTGCGCGAGCTCGCGCGCAAGTTCGCGCGCAAGCTGCCGCGCCCGCTGCACGTGGCCGCGCGCAAGACCGACGAGTTCGCGCGCGGCATGGCGATGGGCGGCACATTGTTCGAGGAGCTCGGCTTCTACTACGTCGGCCCGATCGACGGGCACGACCTCGACGCGCTGGTCCCGGTGCTCGAAAACGTGCGCGACGCGGCGGAAGGGCCGATCCTGGTCCATGTCGTGACGCAGAAGGGCAAGGGCTATGCCCCGGCCGAGAACAGCGCCGACAAGTACCACGGCGTGCAGAAGTTCGACGTGATCACCGGCGAGCAGGTCAAGGCCACCGCCGGGCCGCCCAGCTACACCGGCGTTTTCGCCAAGGCGCTGATGGCCGAGGCGGTGCGCGACGAAACGATCTGCGCGATCACCGCGGCGATGCCCTCGGGCACCGGCGTCGACAAGTTCGCCAACGCGCACCCGGACCGCGCCTTCGATGTGGGCATCGCCGAGCAGCATGGCGTGACTTTCGCGGCGGGGCTGGCGGC
>JAJXVK010000063.1 GCA_021782155.1 Pseudomonadota bacterium | reverse complement strand
ATCGACGAGCTGGTAAAGAAGGGCGTGATCTCCGGCGGCATGCTGCCCAAGATCGGCTCGGCGCTCGACGCCGCCCGGAACGGCGTGAAGAGCGTGCACATCATCGACGGGCGCGTGCCGCACGCGATGCTGCTCGAGATATTCACCGAGAAGGGTGCCGGCACGCTGATCCGCGCGTGAAACGCATCCATCAATGCGTATTACACGGTTGATACACCCCGCGGCCCTCGGCTAGACGGGGCGCAGGTCAAGAACTCCCGAGAGGTTGCGAACCCGTGCTGATTTACACCCTGATCGAAATGATCGGCTACCTAGTCAACATCATCGTCATCGCGGTGATCATCCAGTTCGTGCTCAGCCTGCTGATCTCCTTCAACGTCGTGAACATGCACAACGCGGGCGTGAGCGCGGTGTGGACTGCGCTCAACGCGATCCTCGATCCGATCCTGCGGCCGATCCGGCGGATCATGCCCGACACAGGTTCGATCGACTTCTCGCCGATGGTGCTGATCATCGGTCTCAACCTGCTGATGATGCTGCTCGGCGGTATCGCGCGCAGCTCGGTGGGCTACTGACGATGACCGCCGCAGTGATTGACGGAAAGACCTTCGCGGCGAGCCTGCGCGGGCGCATTGCCGAACTCGCCGCCGCGTTCGAGGCGAAGGCGGGCCGCAAGGCGGGGCTCGCGGTGGTGCTGGTGGGCGAGGACCCGGCAAGCCAGGTCTATGTCCGCTCGAAGGGCAAGCAGACGGTGGAAGCGGGCATGGCGAGCTTCGAGCACAAGCTCGACGCATCCACTTCCGAGGCGGACCTTCTCGCGCTGGTCGACCGGCTCAACAACGATCCCGCGGTCGACGGCATCCTCGTCCAGCTTCCGATGCCCGGACACATCGACGAGCAGAAGGTGATCGGCGCGATCAGCCCCGACAAGGACGTCGACGGTTTCCACGTGGTCAATGCCGGACGACTCGCGGTGGGTCAGCACGGCTTCGTGCCCTGCACGCCCTTGGGCTGCCTGATGCTCCTCAAGGACCGGCTGGGCAGCCTGTCGGGGCTGGAAGCGGTGGTGATCGGGCGGTCGAACATCGTCGGCAAGCCGATGGCGCAGCTGCTGCTCGGCGAAAGCTGCACGGTCACGATCGCGCACAGCCGCACCAGGGACTTGCCGGATGTGGTGTGCCGCGCCGACATCGTGGTCGCCGCAGTGGGACGGCCCGAGATGGTCAAGGGCAACTGGATCAAGCCCGGCGCGACCGTGATCGACGTGGGCATCAACCGCCTGCCCCCGGCCGTGGAAGGCGGCAAGGGTCGGCTCGTCGGCGATGTCGACTATGCCTCCGCCGCAGAGGTCGCGGGCGCGATCACGCCGGTTCCGGGCGGGGTCGGGCCGATGACCATCGCCGTGCTCCTGAGGAACGCGCTCGTCGCCGCCCACCGCAACGCCGGGCTGGCGCTGGACGACGATACCATCTAGCAATTCCCCGTCCGCCCTGAGCTTGTCGAAGGGCGTTTTGGCATTTTGGCAGGACAGATGAGCGGCACGAGCGTCCTTCGACAAGCTCAGGACGAACGGAGGACGATCCGGTCGGCCATTGGCCTTGCGCTCGCCATATCCCTTGCCGCCACCCCCGCCCACGCCCGGCGCGAGCGCGGGCTGCGCCCGGTCGCGAACCCCGGCGCGGTGATCGCCGCCGAACTCGGCTTTGCCAGCGAGGCGCAGGAAAAGGGCCAGTGGACCGCCTTCCGCGATACCGCCGCGAAGGACGCCGAGATGTTCGTGCCGCAGCGCGTCAACGCGCGCGACTGGCTCAAGGGCCGCGCCAATCCGCCGGTCGCGGTCAAGTGGCAGCCGCAGGTCGTATGGTCGAGCTGCGACGGATCCTACGCGGTGACCAGGGGGGCGTGGCAGCGCCCCGGTTCGACCGGCTATTTCACCACCGTCTGGCGGCGCGACAAGAAGGGCCGGCTCGAATGGGTGCTCGACCAGGGCGACACGCTCGACAAGCCGCTGCCCGATGTGGACTTCGCCGAGGGCAAGGTCGCCGATTGCCCGAAACGCGGAGCGGAGCTGCGCGGCGCCTCGCCGGACGGCTGGCCCCAGGACAAGGACACCGGCGGCCGCCTCGCCCCATTGCGCGCTGCGCTGCCCGACACGCAGGTGCCCGCGGGCGCCGACAGCAAGGAGGGCCGCTCGGACGACGCAACGCTGGCCTGGCGCTCGACCGTTATGCCCGACATGGCGCGCCGCTTCACCGTCTGGGCGTGGCAGGACGGCGGCTGGAAGCAGGTCATCGACAGCCACGTCGCCGCGCCGCCGGAGCCCAGGTCTTGAGCGCGCTGTTCCTTTCCGCCTTCGTCACTCTGTTCCTGGTGATCGATCCGCCGGGTTGCGCGCCGATCTATGCCGGGCTGGTCAGCGGCGCCACGCCGGCGCAGGCGCGATCGATGGCCCTGCGCGCGGTGCTGATCGCCAGCGCGATCCTCGTCGCCTTCGCGCTGTTCGGCGAGCAACTGCTGGCCGCGCTCCACATCGACCTCGACGCCTTTCGCATCGCCGGCGGGATCATGCTGTTCATGATCGCGATCGACATGGTGTTCGAAAAACGCACCCAGCGCCGCGAACAGCGCGCCGAGAAGGTCAGGGCGGAAAGCCATGCGGTGGCACCGCAGGTGGAGGACGTGTCGGTGTTCCCCATGGCCATGCCGATGCTCGCCGGGCCCGGCGCGATCGCCTCGATCATGCTGCTGATGGCGCGCTCCGATGGCACCGAGGCGACGCTGGTGGTGCTGGCCGCGCTGGCTGCGGTCATGGCCATCACGCTGCTCTCGCTGGTCGCCGCGGGTCCGCTGATGCGCCTGCTCGGCTCACAGACCGAAGCCGTGCTGACGCGCCTGCTTGGCGTGCTGCTGGCAGCCCTCGCCGCGCAATACGTGATCGACGGGATCAAGGCGCAGTTCTGAGGGCGCTTGCGGGCAGAGGGACAGAAAGCCCCGCTACTACTGCAGCGTCACCCGGTCGTCGTCGTCGCTGTCGCGGCGGCCGAAGAACTGCATCAGCTGGACCAGCAGTTCGCAGCGTTCGTTGATGTCGCGCGCCTCGAGCAGCGCCTGCTTGGCCGCGGCGTCGAACGGCGCGATCTGGGCGACGCCGTTGACCAGCGTGACATCGTCGAGCCGCGAGACCGCATTCCAGTCGACGCGGTAGCCCTGCGCATCGGCGAACTTGCGCGATTCGCGCTCGAAGCTCGCGCGCTCTATCGCGCTCAGCGCCTGGCTCTCGGGCTCTTCGATCAGCTCGCCCTCGACCTGCCGGAACGCGGTCGTCACTTCGAGCTCGCGGATCATGCGAAAGCGCGCGATGCCTTCGAGCACGAGGTTGAAGCGTCCGTCGTCGAGCGCCTCGATCTCGTCGATCTTGCCCACGCAGCCCACTGTGAACAGCGGCGCCAGCTCGCCCGGGCCCTGGGGCTGGATCATCGCGATGCGCCGGTCGCGTGCCAGCGCGTCGGACACCATGGCGCGGTAGCGCGGCTCGAACACGTGCAGCGGCAGGTGCAGCCCTGGATAGAGCAGCGCGCCTGAAAGCGGGAAGATCGACAGCCGCGTGGTGCTGAGCGTGCCGGCCATCGGCCTATCCGAACAGCACCAGCGAGAGCTTGCGCCGCTGCGCCGCGACCCACGGGTCTTCGAGCCCCACGGCTTCGAATATCTGCAGCAGCCGCGCCTTGGCGGCGCCTTCGCTCCATTCGCGGTCGGCGGCGATCATCGCGAGCAGCACGTCCGCCGCGCCGTCGCGGTCGCCGCTGGCATAAAGCCCGTTGGCGAGCGCCATCTGCGCGTCCATGTCTTCGGGCGCGGCGGCAGCAGCGCTCTTGAGTGCGTCGAGTTCGCCCGCCTCGGGCGCATTCTCGGCCAGCGCCAGCGCCGACCTGGCCTGCGCCAGCGCCGGATCGGCGGCGAGCTTGGGGTCGAGCGCGTCGAGCACGCCTTGCGCTTCCGTGTGGCGGCCGGCCGCAACCAGCGCGCGGATAAGTCCGGCGTTGGCTTCGGTACTGTCGGGCGCCATCTCGACGATCTGGCCGAACACGCTCGCCGCGCGCTCGGCGTCGCCGCCCGCCAGCACTTCCTCGCCCATCGCAAGCAGCGGGGCGATGTCTTCCTGGGCTTCCCCGCCCGGCTGGACGGGGAGCTGCTTGAGGATCTGGTCGAGCGCCTGCTTCAATTGCGATTCGCTGCGCGCCGGGGTCAGGTCGGCGACCGGCTGGCCCTGGAAGATCGCATAGACCGTGGGGATCGAGCGCACCTGGAACTGCGCGGCGATGAACTGTTCCTCGTCGACGTTGACCTTGGCGAGCAGCACGCCCTTGTCGGCGTATTCGGCGGTGACCTTCTCGAGCACCGGGGTCAACGCCTTGCACGGTCCGCACCACTCGGCCCAGAAGTCGAGCACCACCAGCTTGGTCATCGAGGGTTCGACAACCGCCTTGCGGAAACGGTCGACCGCCTTCTGTTCGTCGATGTTGAGGCCCAGGCTCGCCAAGGTCGTTTCTCCGCTGAAAGCGCAGCCGCAGGCCGCGATGCACGGGCACCATGTGGGAACGCGTGGCCGTTCGGCAAGGGGGTTTGTCGCCTTTGGCAGGGCAATGGCGCTTCCTGCGCACGAGGGCGAATTTCGGGCTTGCGGGGTCATGGACCCCATGCTAACGGCGCGCCTCACCCCGGACCGGAGGGCTTTCAAGTCCCGGTCCCGAAACGCACGAGCGGGCGTAGCTCAGGGGTAGAGCACAACCTTGCCAAGGTTGGGGTCGAGGGTTCGAATCCCTTCGCCCGCTCCAGTTTTCCAGCGAAAATCAAAGATTTATGTCGACCTTCGGGTCGCCATTTTCGCTGGCACTGGGTCAGTATCCCACCGGTATACCACCGAACGACAGACAATATTTTTTGGGGAAAGATTTCCCCTGCGGCCGAGCTGCTGCGCATCTCGGCCTACCCCTTCGAGCGGGGACACCCCGCAACGCCCCGGGATTCGGAGCGAGGCTGATGGCGCGCTCTGTCCCGCAGGCCCTTCGGCCCTGCTCCTAAGGGCGCGGCGTTTCACGAAAATGGCCCCGCACGCACTCTGATCCGGCGGACATGGCTTCACGCGCAGGCATGGAAATCCGACAGGCCCCGGCTTTCCGCCTGCACGAGCAAGTGTGCAATGGCCGCCTCCTTCCAGGGTGGGATTTCCAGTTGGAGCAATCTCGCTGGTCGCTCGCGCTACATTGGCGATGAACTGGCAAAGGTCAGAGTGAGAGGGTGGCGGGCTTCGCCGTGACGGGATGAGGGTCGAGAGAGAGGCTCCCGGCCGCCCGTCATGGAGATTTTCCCATGAACATGCAGGTTCTCGAAGCGCGGCGCGAAGTGAGCGGCGGCTACAAGGTCGATGTCTCGCGCGGCTTCCGTTTGGGTCGGGTGTCGTCGGAATGGTTCTCGCGGCCCGATGATGAGCGATTTCTGTCGCTGAACGAGCTTGCGAGCTCAGTACGCGGACGTTCCGAGCGGAGCCGGACCCGCGTGGTCGAGACCGCGCTCATCCACGTTGAGGCGAACCGCAACGATCCCGAGCGACTGGCATTGATTCTGCCCGGAGCCGATGCGCCGGTTCAGCCGACCCACTGGAGCTTCGGCCAGCTCGCCAGCCAGGTCGGCGCACCCGCCGCCTATTGGTCTCGACCAGGCTGCGTCGATGATTGCCACTCCACTTCTTCCAGATTGTCCTGCCCAGTCGTTTCCTCGACCGCCGCGTTTCGTTGCGGGCATCGACGCCGCGACCGTCCTCGGTCCAGGCCTTGCCGTTGCGGCGAACCGGGATGATGGGATCGGCGCCGCGCGCATCAATGGCCGCGTGGCAGCCTCTGGTGTCATAGGCACCGTCGCCGCCGACGGTGACAATGGTCTCATCCTCGGGGATCTGCGCCAACAGATCGGGCAGCGTCTGGCCATCGCCGACGGCATTGCTCGTGACCTCGATCGCCCGGATATCGAAGGTTTCCGCGTCGATGCCGATGTGCACCTTGCGCCACTGGCGGCGGTAAGAAACGCCGTGTTTCCTCGCTTTCCATTCCCCTTCGCCGATCATCTTGATGCCCGTGCTGTCGACCAGCAGGTGCAGGCCTTCCGCACTGGCACGCGCGTGCAGATCGACCGGCAAACTCTTCTGACGCCGGCACAGTGTCGTATAATCCGGGGCGGGCCAGTCCAGCCCCGGGTCAAACCACACCTCCAGCGAACCTCGCCGCCTCAGCGCGGCAATATACCCGGGCCAATTGGTCGTGCGATACTTCGGCGGGGTCGGTCTGGGCATCCAGACCATCTATGACATCTGATTCCTCAAGGGAATCCATCACCTTGTTATGCAACAAAGCCGTTCGCGGGCAATCCGGTCAACAGGGACGGCTTCGCTCGTCAACGCGCGGCGGTCGATGACATGCCGGCCGGCCACGCCCTGCCCGAAGCGGAGGGCACGGTTCTTCCTCGAAACTCTCGGGTGTTCGTGGCGGTGCCTGACGGCAGTGTCCGCGGTCCGGATCGCTGACAAAAAGCTGGGCCGGAACGCAAGGGAACCGGCCCGGTAGTGGGAGGATTCGGAAGCCTGGTCAGAAATCGTAGCCGATGCTGAACATCACCGAGCGCCCGAGAATGGGGCGGCCGTTGGGTGCCGTGGGGCTACGCGGATCGCCTTCTGTCAGGCCGTGGCTGTTGTTGAGGTTGTCGGCATGGATCTGGGCGAACAGACCGGAATCGAGCGCGGCCTTGATGCCGGCATCGATCTTGGTGTAGCCCTTCAGCTGCACCGTGTTGTTGAGGTCTGCCCAACGCTTGCCAACGATCGATGCCGCGCCGTAGACCGTGATCGTCGCGCTGCCGAGCTGCGCCTTGTAGCTCGGCGAGAGTCTCATCTGGAAGTTCGGCTGACGCAGAACCTCGTTGCCGATCTGCGACGCGGTCGAGGAATCGGTCACCTTGGCGTTCTGCAAGGTCATGATCGCGCCGAGATTGAACCCGCCATAGTGGAAATCGCCGTCGACCTCGACGCCGTAGGCTCGCGTCTTGAAAGCGGTATTGGGCAGGGTCGATCCGACCGTGGCTTCGAAGCTGTTGTTCCTGTTGTAGAAACCGGTGACGTAAAGGTTCGCGTGATCGCTGCGGAACTTGATCCCGCCTTCGATCTGGCTCACCCCGTAAACATTCTGGTTGCCGCTGCGCAGGTCATCGAAGTTGGGCATGCGATAGCCCTTCGAATAGCGCAGGAACAGGCCAAGGCTGTGGCTGACGTCGTAGTTGACGGCGCCCGTGTATGAGAACTTGCTGGCGGTGACGTGCGTGTTCAGGTCGGTAACGCCATCGGGATAGTTGATGCCGTCGCCGGCGTAGGGGCCGCTGGCATAGGTGCCCGGACCATTGGCATCGAGGACATAGTTCATCGAGAGCCACTGCTGGCGCACGCCCACATCGATGCGCAGTGCATCCGTGGCCTGGATGCTGTCACCCACGTAGAGCGCGTCCGCGCGCGCATCGCCCGAAGAACGGATGCCATAGCCCCAGCAGCCCGAGCCCGAGCCGGCCGCCTGCAACATCGAACAAGTGATCCCCTGCTGCAGGCGGTCGCCGTTCTGCACGTTCTGGACGGGGGCGAAGTTGCCCAGCGACCAGAGGTCGTTCGCCGACCATCCCGCATGGTAATAGCCAAGGCTCAGATTGTTGATGCCCGACTTCAGGCTGAGGCTCAGATCGTTTGTCAGCGATTCGATCTGCTTCTGTACCACCCAGCCGCCATAGTTCTGGATCCAGTCCGAACTGGCCAGTGCGGTTCCGCCGGCGGTCGACACGCTGGCATAGGCGGGGTTGGCGGCGAGGAACTGCGCGACGGTAATCGGCGCGCCATCGGGAACGAAGCCATAGGTGTCGGCATCGCCCTTGGTGAACGAGGCGTTGTCGCGCACCGACCAGCCGCCGCCCAGGTCGAAATTCAGGTTGAGGCCCGAAACGCTGCCTTTCCATCCGCGACCGTTGGCGAGGTCATAGGTCTTCATGTCGCCTTGCGGATCGGTCTGGAGCGTAACGAAGCGGGTCGCATTGCCAAGCTGAGAGAACGTGCCGAGATCGTTGCCGGTATTGAGGGCCATCGGCAGGTACCACTGGCCGTGATCGTCGGTCCACCGGGTCCAGAGATTGATCTCGCCGTTGTCCAGCTTCTTGGTGAGCTGGGCGGTGATCTGCTGTCCGCGTTCGGAATCGAACTGCGCGTCGCGGATGCCGGGCGAGCGCGAAACGTAGCCGCCCACCATGTAGTAGAGATCGTTGCCGAGCGGGCCGGAGATGACGGCGTCGACGCGTCCGAGATGATAGTCCGAAGTCGACAGCTTGACCCGCCCCTTCGTTTCGTCTCCGCCCTTCTTGAGGTTGAAGTTCATCGTCACGCCGACTTCGCCGTTCGAGAAGACCGCGGCCGGGCCGCCATGCACGGCCTCGGTGGAAGCGATCGTTTCGTCGGTGCGGAAGATCGAGCTCTGCTCCATGAACGAGAGCGATTCGGTGCCGTAGATGGGGGCGCCATTGACCTGGAACGTCACCCAGGGCGCATCGCCGCCGCCGGGCAAGCCGCGCACGTCGATGTTGGCGCCCGAGACACCGCCCGAGCTTTCCGTCCAGACGCCGGGAACCAGAGTGAAGACTTCGGCCGTGCTCTTGGGGGCCGCGGCCTCGAGTTGGGCCTGGTTGATCGTGGTGATGGCGTAGGAAGCTTCCTGCTTCTTGATGCCCGAACCGCCGGGCGTGCCGATCACGACGATCGCACCTGCCGACGCTTCACTGCCTGCATCGGCGCTGGTATCAGCCGGGGCGTTCGCGCCGGACTTGTCCTGAGCGACGGCAGGCGAAGCGAACAACGCCAGCGCGGCGGCGCCGGACGACACGCCTGCGCACAACCGACTCATTTTGGAAATTCGCATGTTCCACTCCCTGGTTGCGGCGCATTCCTTCAATGGCCGTCGCCGGGCTTTTAATCGGTACTGAAATGCATTTCAAGAGATTGATGCAACAGTTTGCAACCTTCGGGAAAAATGCAATGGTATGCCTGGTTGCGGGCACGCGCGCAGCAAATCTCGGGGCCTGATCGAATGTCGGAAGTGAAATCGCGTGCGGGACGCTCTCGCTCAATGGGCGTGAGCATGGCCGACATTGCCCGAATCGCCAATGTTTCCAAACCGACGGTCAGCCGCGTCTTGTCGGGCAGTCCGCTGGTGACAGAAGCCACGCGCGAGCATGTTCTCAAGGTCGCGCGCGATAACGGCTATGCGGTCAACCGCAACGCGCAGAAATTGCGGCAGACGCGAACCGACACGGTCGCCGTGGTCCTCGATTTCGGCTCCTATCGCGGTGGACGCGTTGCCGATCCCTTCATCTTCGAACTGCTCGCCGGGGTTTCCGAAGCGCTCTCGGTCCGCAATCTCGACCTGCTCCTGTCTCCACCCGTGTCGCAGGATGCACGCGGCTATCAGGACCAGATCAACGCGCGCATGGTCGATGGTTTCATCTTTCTCGGACAGGGCGAACGCGACCCGATGCTGCGCAAGCTCGCCAGGGCCGGCGTTCCCTTCGTCGTCTGGGGGGCGGTCGATCCGGACGAGCCGTATTGCGCGGTCGGCAGCGACAATTTTCTCGGCGGCAAGCTGGCCGGCAACTATTTCCTGAAGTGCGGGCGCAGGCGCTGGCTCTATATCGGGAACGACAGTCACATCGAACAACGCATGCGCCACGATGGCCTCGCCGCCGCGGCGAGCGAAGCCGGAAGCGAGGTCTCGATCGAAGCGCTGTCGGTGAGCGACATGTCCTATGCGGCGACCTATCGCGCGGTGAAGGACTATATTGCCGAACATGCGGCACCCGACGCGATATTCTGCTTTTCCGATACCGCCGCGATGGCGACGATTTCCGAGTTGCGTGAAGCCGGTCTCGCCTCTCCCCGCGACTTCGCGCTGGTTGGCTACAACAACATTCCGCCGGCAGCGGACTTCACCCCCGCCATCACGACGATCGAGCAGGAAACGCACCTTGCGGGCGCGATCCTGGTCGAGAAGCTGATGCAACTGATCGAGGGGGGGAGGGCCAATTCCACCGTTCTCCCGACCCGGATCATCGTCAGGGAGACCTGAAAGAGCGCGGCTGCAGGCGCCCGGGACTCAATCCTTTGCGAGTTGGTGCAACCATACGGTGGCCCCGGCCAGCAAGGCGATGGGGACAAGCAGGCTGTAGAGCACGTTGGCGCTTGGCACCGCCGAGAACAGCTCTGCCACCATGCGGCTGCCCGTGGTCCCGCCGAGTGCGGAGAACACCACGATCAGCCCGATCAACCCGGCCTGCCGGGACTTGGGAACGGTTGAAAGCACGACCGAATTGAGCGTGGGATAGATCGGCGCCATGAAGAAGCCGATCGCCGGCAGGAGAAAGGCGACTATCGGCACTTGCGACCAGCTCGTCACCGAGCCGCCGGCCGAGGCGGTGGCCAGCGTGGGGACCAGCCCCAGGATGACGGCCATGCCGGCAAAACAGATCAGCAGCAGCCGGAACCAGCCAATGCTTGCGACGATCAGCCCCGCGCCGAACCGCCCCAAAGCGATCGCCATGGCAAAGGCCGATGCGGCCTGCACCGCGATCTGGCCGTCGAGTCCCAGCACCTGATGGTTGATCGTCGGCAGCCAGGTGCCCAGACCCTGTTCGACGAACACGTAGAGAAACACTCCTGCGATGAAGACTTGCGTCGCCCGCAGTGCGATCAGCGCGAGCATCTCGCGAAAAGCCTCCGCGGGAGGTTTGCCATGCACCTCTTCGCCCAGACCGGTTTCGTCGATCCGCACCACGGCAACCAATCCAATCCCCGCCGCGCACAGCGCCGCCAGCAACCAGTAGACGTGAAGCCATGAGGCAGAAGTGGGGTCGGAAGGATCGATGAATGCGGCGAAAATCCAGGCGCTCGCCACCACGGCGGCCATGAAGCTCGCTTCGATGATGCCCAGCAACCGCGCGTGCGCCGACGTGCTGTGCGACAGCAGGCCCACCGAGGAATAGACCGATACCTTCATCAGCGCGAAGCCGAACCCGACGCAGAAGAACATGGCGCGGGTCGCCCAGAACGCGTTCGCAACGGGCATCAGCACGCAGCCGAAACCCGCAATGGCGAGCGCTGCCAGCATCGACCGCCTCAAGCCGAAGCGTGGTAGCTGCGCCGCGATCACGAACGACACCATGGCGATGGTCAGGTCCTTGAACGCCTCGAGCGTGGAAGCGGCGACGTTGTCGACGTGGAAGTAGCCGATCGACTGGAGAATGACCGTGCCGACGCTGTTCAGCAGGATGGCGAAGACAGCGTAGCCGAAGCACAGCATGGCGGTTGCCGCCAGCGGCACTCTGCCTGCCCGCCCTATGGCACCGTGCGAAATGTCGTCTCCGGTTGCATGCGACCCCATTTCCCGCTCTCCCATTGCGGATGCTCATATTGGCTTGCGCACCGCCTGGCAATTCCTTTATGAAATGCATATCATAGTGTGGCGCGGCCCGCTGCGGTGGCGGCTTTGGCGGATAACGACGGCGGGAAGGACAGCCCGAAAATGAGTGAATGGTGGCGCGGTGGCGTAATCTACCAGGTCTATCCGCGCAGCTTCTGCGATTCGGACAATGATGGCGTGGGCGACCTGCCCGGCGTTACCTCGCGGCTGGATTACCTGGCGAAGCTCGGGGTGGATGGCGTGTGGCTCTCGCCATTCTTCAAGTCGCCCATGCGCGATTTCGGCTACGACATCTCGGACTATTGCGCCGTCGATTCCACCTTCGGCACGCTCGAGGATTTCGATGCGCTGCTGGCCGGGGCTCATGGGCGCGGGCTCAAGCTGGTGATCGATCAGGTCTATTCGCATACCTCCGATCAGCACGAGTGGTTCAAGGAGAGCCGTCAGTCGCGAGATAACCCCAAGGCAGACTGGTATGTGTGGGCGAATGCGAAGCCCGATGGAGGGCCGCCCAACAACTGGATTTCGCTGTTCGGCGGGCAGGCGTGGTCATGGGATTCGCGCCGCAAGCAGTACTTCATGCACAATTTCCTGTCGGAGCAGCCCGATCTCAACTTCCACAATGCCGACGTGCGGGCCGCCATCCTCGATGTCGCGCGCTTCTGGCTAAAGCGGGGTGTCGACGGATTTCGTCTCGATGTCGCCAACTTCTATTATTGCAACAAGCTGTTGCTGGATAATCCGCCAAAATCTCCCGATGGCGGGTTCGCGCGGCCCTATTGGCACCAGCGCCACCTTCATGATCGCTCGCAGCCCGAGAACGTCGCCTTCATGGAGGATCTGCGCCGGGAGGTCGACAGGTTCGGCGACTTGATGACCGTCGCCGAGATCGGCAGCGATTCCTATGTCGCGCGGAGCATGGAATATACCGAAGCTGGCCGGCTTCACACAGCGTACAATTTCCTCCTGCTCGAGAACGGTCCGTTGACCGCGGGCCTCATCCGCGACGCGCTGGAGAGCTGGACCAGCAAGACCGCCTGGCCGAGCTGGTCGTTCTCCAACCATGATGTCGAGCGGGCACGCACGCGCTGGGGCGGTCAGGCGGCCAGTGATGAATTCGCGCGGCTGCTGATGGGCCTGCTGATGTGCCTGCGCGGCACGATCTTCCTGTTTCAGGGTGACGAGCTGGGCTTGCCTCAGGCGCACGTACCGTTCGAGAAGCTTCGCGATCCGGAAGGCATCCGTTTCTGGCCCGAAAGCCTGGGCCGCGACGGTTGCCGCACGCCGATGCCGTGGCACGCGGATCGGGCCAACGCGGGTTTCAGCGAAGTCGAGCCATGGCTTCCGGTCGATCCCGCGCACAACAGGTTGGCAGTGGATCGCCAGGACAACGACCCGGGGTCGACGCTGGCGTCTACCCGCATGTTCATCGCCTTCCGCAAGGCACACCCCGCGCTCCGGCTGGGTGATATCGCGTTTCTCGACTCCCCCGAACCGCTTCTCGTGTTCCGGCGCGGCGCGACCGGCGCAGCCGGCGGCCTGCTGTGTCTGTTCAATCTCGGCGGCCAAGAGCGGCGCTTCACCCTGCCCGCGGGAGCCGGCGAGGTTCTCGACTATGGCTTGCCTGGTGCGGTCGAGGGCGGCGAAG
>JAJXVK010000062.1 GCA_021782155.1 Pseudomonadota bacterium | reverse complement strand
AACAGGTGTTCGTCTCCTCGACCGGCGTGATCGGCGTGCCGCTGCCCAAGGACAAGGCGCGCGAGGGCCTCGCCAGGGTGCTCGACCTCAACACGCCCGAATGTTCATGGGAAGAGGTCGCCGCGACGATCTCGACCACCGACACTTTCCCCAAGGGCGTGGTGACCACCATCGACATGGGCGGCAAGACCGTCACGATCGGCGCGGTCATCAAGGGCTCGGGGATGATCGCGCCCGACATGGCGACGATGCTCGGCTATATCTTCACCGACTGCTCGATCGACGCCGATTACCTGCAGGAACTGCTCTCGGCGGCGAACCGGCGCAGCTTTTCGTGCATCACGGTCGACAGCGACACTTCGACCAGCGACACCGTGCTGGCCTTCGCCACGCACAAGGCGGGCAACCAGCGCATCCACTGCTCGGGCTGTCCCGGCGCCGGCACCTTCGCGGCGGCGCTGGAAGACGTCTGCCTCAAGCTTGCGCATCTCGTGGTGCGCGACGGTGAAGGCGCGCAGAAGTTCATCCGGATCGCCGTAACCGGCGCGGTGAGCGACGACAGCGCGCGCAAGATCGGTCTGGCCATCGCCAACTCGCCGCTGGTCAAGACCGCAATCGCCGGCGAGGACGCCAACTGGGGCCGCGTCGTGATGGCGGTTGGCAAGGCGGGCGAACCGGCCGACCGCGACAGGCTGTCAATCGGCTTCGGCGGAACATGGGCCGCGAAGGAAGGCCAGCCGCTCGTCGACTATGACGAGGCCCCGGTCGCCGCGCACCTCAAGGGGCAAGACATCTCGATCGAGGTCGATCTCGGCCTTGGCGACGGGCAGGCGACGGTTTGGACCTGCGACCTGACGCACGGCTACATCTCGATCAACGCGGACTACCGCAGTTGAGCGCTGCGCTCGACAAGGCGGTCCAAGCGCTGGTGCAAGACGCTGCCGAACGCGCGATCCGCCCGCGCTTCCAGTCGCTCGGCACGGGCGAGATCATCACCAAGGCCGAGGACGACCTCGTCACCATTGCCGACCGCGAGTCCGAGGCGATCCTCAGCGAAGGCCTCGCGAAGCTGCTCCCGACCGCCGCCATCGTCGGCGAGGAAAGCGCCTTTGCGGACCCCGCGTTGATGGAGCGGCTGGGCGATGCGCTGTGCTGGATCGTCGATCCGCTCGACGGCACCAACAACTTCGCCCAAGGCAAGCCGCCATTCGGCATCCTCGTCGCGCTGTCGGAAAACGGCGAGGCGGTGTCCGGCTGGATCTACGATGTGCTGACCGGGCGCTTCTGCAGCGCGCATCGCGGCAAGGGTGCGTGGATCGACGGGGATCGCGTGTCCGCGCGGGTCACCGGGCAGGAACCGCCGGTCGCCGGGATCAGCATGCTGTTCATGGACGGCGACAAGCGCGCCGCAATGAAGCGTCACATCGCGCCGCATTATTCCCTCGTCGACATCCCGCGCTGCGCCGCCGAGCAGTACCCGCGCCTCGTCACGGGCGTGAACGACTGCACGGTGTTCGAACGCACGCTGCCGTGGGATCACGCGGCGGGCGCGCTGTTCGTCAACGAGGCGGGCGGCCGCGTGGCGCGGCTTGATGGCTCGGACTACCGCGTCGATGAAGACCGCACGGGCCTGATCGGCGCGGCCACGCCGCAAATGTGGATTGAACTGGCGGCACGCTTGCGCCAACTCTGAATTCCCGCGCAGGCGGGCACTCAGTAGCGCCGAATTCGCCTAGAGCACGCTCTCCAGCCAGCCCTTCAGCTGGCTCTTGGGCGCGGCGCCCAGCTTGTGCGCGACCTGCTTGCCATCCTTGAACAGAACCATCAGCGGGATCGACTGTACACCGATCTGCCCCGGAACGCCCGGATTCTCCATGATGTCCATCTTTGCGATGGTCACCTTGTCGGCCAGTTCCTCCGCGATTTCCTCGAGCGAGGGGCCGATCATCTTGCACGGGCCGCACCAGTCCGCCCAGAAATCGACCAGCACGGGCTTGTCGGCCTTGAGCACGTCTTCCTCGAAGCTGGCGTCGGTTACGGGCATGGTGGGCATCGGGTCGACTCCTTGAATTAGCAGGTTCGTATGTAGGCTTCGTGCGAGCCAGCGCAACCGGCCAGCCGCAAAAGGTGTTCGTTCAGGCCGACAAGCCCAGCTTGTGCGCCTCGACCAGCGCATCGGGCAGTACGAACAGTGCGGGCGTCTGGGTATAGAGCAGCGCCGCCTCGATCCGGCAGCCAGGATGGATCGTGCCGAGCGCCTGTGGATATGCCGCCATCTGGCGCAGGTAGGCTGCGGGAATGTCCTCGATTCGCGACGGAGGCCGCCGCGCGGTCTTGAAGTCGACGATGCGGATCGCTTCGGCGCCAATCACGAGGCGATCGATCGTTCCCGTTACCATGCGACCCTCGACCAGCGCCGCGACGGGTGCCTCGGCCAGCGAATCCGGTCCGAACACGTCTTGCCAGCCGGGATGTGCCAGCACCGCTACCGCGCGCCTGGCCATCGCGTGGCGCTCTACCGGGTCGATGTCGGCAGCAATACGCAAGAGCCATGCCTCGGCGGCGGCCATCCGTTCGTCCGGCACGCGTTCGGGCAGGCGCTCGATCAGCTTGTGCATCAGCGTGCCGCGCCGGGCTGCGGCGACGAGCCCCGGCCCGGGCCTTGGCGGCGGATCGGGCGCGTCCTCCTCGCCCAGCGAAGAAGGCGCGAGCGGGCGCGGCGGGCGCGGTTCGGGGCCGACGGGTCGGGTGAGCCAGTCTGGCAGTTGCACAGCCTCGCGCGCCGCGACCGCGCTGTCGATGGCTGCAGCCGGACGCGGCGGCAGGCTGCCGAGTTGAGCGCGGGCGCCCCACAGCGGATCGCTTTGCCATGCCTCGTCGGCAAACAGTGCCGCGAGCTTGCCGTACCAGCTCTCGGGCGGCGGCACGTCCTGCTTCTGGCCAAGCGCGCCGCCGATGAACAGAGCCTCCTCGGCGCGGGTCATCGCGACATACAGCAGGCGCCAGTGTTCCTCGCGTTCCTCAAGCCTGGCCTGTTCCTCGGCGCGGCGAACGGGCTCGGCCTTCTCTTCCTTGCGGAGCGGCGGCAGCGGGACCTTGCGCGGCTGACCGCCGATCACCGCTTCGTGCAGTTCCAGCCCGCGCGGCGGCGAACGGTCGGGATCGTCGACGGCATCGGCAAGGATCACTATCGGCGCCTGCAACCCTTTCGAGCCGTGGACAGTCATCACGCGCACCATGCCGCCCGACTGGTCGGCCTCGCGCTTCAGCTCGCCCTCGCCCGCATCGAACCACCGCAGGAAGCCGACGAGGCTGGGCGTTCCGCTCGCCGCATAGGCCATCGCCGCATTAAGCAGTTCGTCGATCGGATCATTGGCCTCGCGCCCAAGCCGCGCGACCAGCTTGCGTCGCCCCCGCCACGGCCCGGCGAGCAGCCAGTGCAGCAGTTCCTGCGGAGGCGCGAGATCGGCGCGGCGCAAGAGGTCGCGCAGGGCGTCCATCGTCGCGGCGGTCTGAGGCCCCTCACTGGCGCGCAGGTGCTCCCACAACCGCACGCGCTTGTCGCGCCAGCCGTGGGCGAGCAGGTCCTGCTGGATCCACCCGATCAGCGGTGATACCAGCAGGCTCGCCAGGTTAAGGTCGTCGAGCGGCTGGGCTGCGAAACGAAGCGCGGCAACCAGATCCTTGACCGCCAGCGGTGCGCCCAGCCGAAGCCGGTCGACGCCCGCCACCGCCACGCCCTGTGCGTGGAGATTGGCGACGATCAGCCCGGCCAGGTCCTTGCGCTTCCTCACGAGCACCATGATATCGCCCGCGTCGGCATGGCGAGCGCCGCCCTTGGCGAGCGGGAAGCCGCTGTCTAGCCAGCCGCGCACCTGCCTGGCGAGCTGCGCTGCCATCTGCCGGTCGGGCTTGGAGAGCCAGCCATCGCCCTCGTCAGGACCCTCGCCGGCAGGCTCGTCATCATCGCCTGGCGCGGCGCCGACCGGGCGCCACATCGCGACGAGGCCGGGGCGGTCCTCACCCACGTGGGGTTCGGGAGCCTGGTCGAGGCCGATGTTCTTGAAGCCGATATGCTCGATCGAACGATCGACGAATTCGAGGATTGGTTTCGCGGTGCGGTAGGAGCGACCGAGGCCGAGGTCGAGCAGCTCGCGCTCCGCATCGTGCGTCGCGTCGGCCAGGCCCAGCAATTGTTCCGACACGCGCCGCCGCGCGCGGTCGAAGTTCTCGGGGCTCGTCCCCTGGAAGCGGAAGATCGCCTGCTTGTAGTCGCCGACCACGAACAGTGTGCGCATCACCTCGCCGCGCTGGCCCTCGCCGGTGAAGAAGTCGCCGATGAGCCCGTCGAGCACGATCTCCCACTGCGCGGCGTTGGTGTCCTGCGCCTCGTCAACCAGCACATGGTCAAAGCGCCGGTCGAGCTTGAAGCGCACCCATTCGCCCAGCGCGCGCCGCTTGAGCAGGTCCGCGGCCGTGCGGATCTGGTCGTCGAAATCGATGAAGCCCTCGCGCTGCTTGGCCTCGTCCCACACGGTGGCGAAGCGGCGCCCCAGCGTCAGCGCGTGTTCGAGCAGGTCGGCGAGCGCCACGAGCGCCTGCCTCTCGCGCACCTTCTCGATGCTGGCGATGACGCGGGCGGCATAGGCTCCGTATTCGGAATCGCGCTTGTCGAGGGTCTTGGTGGACCTGGGCTCGCCCCTGGCGGTGAGGAACAGTTCGCAAAAGGCATCGAATGCATTCCAACGCGCTTTTGGATCGGCGGCGAGCCAATCGCCCATCGTGTTTGCCGTCTCGCGCGCCTTGTCTGTCCATCCGGCATGGACCGTCATGCAGTAGCGCACCGAGGCGACGTCGAATTCATCGTCGGCGCACAGCGCGGCAAGCGCGTCCGTTGCGTCCCTCTCCTGTGCAGGCAGGCCAAGTACCGGATTGATCCGTTCGCGCAGGCCACCCTGCCAGGCCGCCGGGCCGAACCAAAGATCGCGCGCGCCTGCACAACGCAGCAGGAAGGCTTCGAGAGAGGCCTGGTCCATCCGCAGGCTCAGCTCGGCCAGCGTATCGAGCAACTTCTCGTCGCCGCGCGCTTCCGCCTCGATCAGCAGGTCGGCCAGTACCTCGCGCAGCAGCAGATCGCGGTCGCGGTCTTCCATCGCGCGCGTTCCCGGCGTCAGCCCCGCCTCGACCGGGAAGGCCGAGAGCAGCCATTGCGAGAAGGCGTGGATCGTCTCGATCCTCAGCCCCCCGCCCGCACAATCGAGCACCGCGGCGAAGCGACTGCGCGCGCGCTTGCGGGTGTCGTCGTCGACCGGTGCGCCGATGTTCAGCAGGTCGCGGCTGAGCTCGGTCTCGGACAGCCGCACCCAGCGCGCCAGCACGTCGTTGACGCGGGTCGCCATCTCGGCGGCGCCGGCCTTGGTGAAGGTAAGGCACAGCACCTGCTCGGGCTCGACGCCGGGTTGCAGCAAGAGCCGCAGCACGCGCGCGGAGAGCACCTGCGTCTTGCCCGTGCCCGCCGAAGCGGAAAGCCATACCGTGCGTTCAGGATCGACCGCCAGAGCCTGGTTGTCCTGCAGCGGATAGACCCTGCTCATTCGGCGTCCTCCCGCCGGGTGCGACCCTGCCATTCGTCGAGCCGCATGAGCTGGTCGTAATCGGTATAGCCCGGCAGGTCCGGATTGAGCCGTGCGGTGAACGGGTCGCTGCCGAGAATCCAGCGGGCTATGGCCTCGCGCAGATATTCCTCGGTCTGGGGCACGAAGTCCCCGGGTTCGAGCTCCGAGCGGTTCCGCCCGTCCTTCACGGGGCTGGCGACATAGCCGAAACCGTCTCCGTTCCGCTGGCGGGCGAGCGACCAGTATTCGAACTTCGACGCCTCGCCAGATACCTTCTCGAACCCGCCCTCGCGCGCGATCAGTCCGATGAGGCCGAGCTGGAGCGAGTACCCTTCGCGCACCATTTTCGCCGATGGCGGCGTGCCGGTCTTGTAGTCGATCACCGCCAGCGATCCATCCGCAAGCCGGTCGATCCGGTCGGCGCGGCCGAACACGCGGATGCCGTCAACCTCGATCTGCCCCCATTCCTCCCAAAGCGCCGGCTTGCGGCCATCGCCGAGCAGGTCATCGGTGTGCTTCTCGATCCATGCCAGCGCGCTGGTCAGGCGCGGCCGCCACAATGCCGACATGAAAGGGTGCGCGCTCATTTCCGCGAGCATCCGCTCGGCAAGCGGGATCAGTTCGCCCGGCGGGGTGCCCGCTTCGTGCCAGGCCTGCAGGATGGCATGGACCGCCTTCCCGCGCCACGCGGGCGTGGGGTCGGCATCGAGCGGGTCCAGCGTCTTCAGGCCGAGGATGGAGGAAGCGTAGAACTGGTAGGGATCCCCGCGCAGCCGGTCGAGCGCGGTCACCGCGATCGCCACGCGGCGCTGCCCGGCGCCCGGCATGGGCATGGGGCGCGGATAAGGCGGTTCCTGCGGAGCATCGTCGAGCGCGCGGGCCAGCGCGACGGCATCGGATTCCGCGCGCACGTTGCCGCCCTGCATGGCGCGGATGCGCAGCACGAAACGCGAGGGAATGGCCGGGCCATCGGCATCGCGCATGGCGTGGCTCAGCACCACCTCGGGCGCACCGAGCGCGGCGGCGAGGTCGTGCGCGGCGAGCCCGATGCGGAAGTCCGCGCCGGGAATGCCCAGCGCGCGCAGGATCGGTGGGGCAAGCAACGGATCGACCGCCGGGGAGCCGGGCCACACGCCCTCGATCATCCCGCCGCAGATCACCATGTCGGCGCGGCTCATGCGCGCTTCGAGCAAACCATAGATGGCGAGGCGGGGATGGCCGCCCCACGGCGGGCGCACCGCCACTTCCTCGAGCGCGTCGCGCAAGAGCGCCGGAAGCTCGGCGCGATCGACCGCCAGCCGCGCGTCGGCGGCGGCGAGGCTCCATGTCTCGACGAATTGCGACAACGCGCGGCCATCGGGGCGCGACCACAACTCTTCGCCGCACAGCGCCTCGGCCACTTCGGCGAGCAGCGCCAGCCATTCGCCCAGCGTCGCCGTGCCGTCGCGCAGGAACAGCGGTAAGAGCAGGTCCTCGGCACTCTCCCACCAGCGCGGCAGACGGGGGTATTGCTTGACGAAATCCTCGTCCAGCACCCTACCGCGCACGGCGGCAAGGCCCGGACCGGGGCGCGGGCCGCGCAAGGTCAGGTCGAGTTCGCGCACGTGCTCGAGCCACTCCGCGCGACGCTCGCCCGAACGCACCAGCGGGTGGCCGAGCAGAGCGACCAGCGGGACAGGCGCGGCGTGCTCGGCCAGAACTTCGGCGAGCAGGAGGAACAGCCGCCCCGCAGCGGTCTGCGGAAGCGGACGGCCGGCAGAATCGTCGGCCTCGATGTTCCAGCGCGAAAGCAGCGCGACCACACGCCCGGCGAGGCCGCGATCGGGCGTGATCAGGGCGACGCGCTTTTCGGGAACTTCCAGCGCCTCGCGGACCAGCACCGCGATCGCCTGCGCTTCCTCTTCGGGGTGCCGCGCTGTCATCAGGCGCACGCCCGACAGACGTCGTTCCTCCGCAGGCAGATCGGCCCATATCGCGCTCGCCTCGGGAGGCAGGAAGAGGTTGGAGATCGCGCGGCTGCGTTCGGGCCGCGCGGGGCTCATCCCCGAACGGTGCCACGGCTGCACTTCGTCGCGCGCCACACCCATGCGGTTGAGCAGCAGCTTGAGGTGGTACTGCGGGTGCGTGACCGCGTCGCCGCGCGCGAAGGGCGGTTCGCCCTCACCCGCCGACGCGCCAGCGCTGCCGAGCGCCACCCACACCTCCTCGCTCATCGCCAGGTCGAGATCGGGCAGTATCACGCTGCCCTCATCGAGGTCGGCGATGCCGCGCAGCAATCGCGCCACGGCGGGCGAGGCCGAGGTTACCCCTGCGGCGACGACCGGGTGCGCGGGCGGCTGCTCGCGCCAGCTTTTCGCGGCATGATCGAGCAGGCGGTTGCGGCGTTCGGGCGGATCGACCTCGCCGCGCGCTTCGAGCTCGAAGGTCCAGCGCGCCTGAACGCGCGCGAAGGTATGGAGCGAGTCCTGCCAGTGCTCGGCAAGCTCGCCAAAGTCGAGTTCGGCAAGCCGCGCCAGGTCGACGTCCTCGACGGCGAGCCGGTCCATGCTGCGCACCATGGAGCGCGCCTGGCGCAGCAGTCCAGCCTCGCCGGGGGACTTGTCGCCCAACTCCTCCTGCAGGAACCGGGCGATGCGCAGCAGGCGAAAGGCCGGGTCGCAGGCCGGCGGCATGTCCGCCCCCGCGCCGATCGGATCGAGCAGCGGCCCCAGCGTCTCGTCGATGTCGAGATCGCCCACCACCGCCATGCGCGGCAGCAGCAGCCCTCCTTCGCAGGCGCGCACGAAGGCCTCGGTCACCGTGCGCACGGTGCGGCGGCTGGGGAGCAGCAGGGTCAGGCGGGCGAGGCCAAAGCGGTCTTCGCGGTAGCGCGGGATCAGCCCCGCGACGAGGGCATCGGCAAACCCGCGGTGCGCCGCGATCGAGTAGACGCTCGGGCTGCCCTTGCCCACGTCAATCGTGCGTCGTGAGCGCCGCCTCGGTCGGGGCGATCATGGCCGGCGTGCCGACTTCGTACCACAGGCCGTTGAAGGCGGTGCCGTGGAGCCGTCCCTCGGCGATGGCGCGCTCCCACAGCTGCATGGTGCCGAAGGCGCCTTCGGGCGCATCGCGGAGCAGCCGGTACGACACCAGCTGGACGCCCATGTAGATGAACGGCGCGACCTTGCGCGACTGGCGGCGCGTGAGGCGACCCTCGGCGTCCATGTGGAAATCGCCCAGCCCGCGATAGTTGAATGCGCGCGGATGCGGCACGACCAGCAGGAGCGCATCCATCCTGTCCGCGTCCCAGGCCGCGCTCAGCTGCGCAAAGACGTTCTGCGGCCCGTCGAGCCACACGTTGTCGCTGTTGAGACAGAAGAAGGGGTCGGCGCCCAACAGCGGCAGCGCCTTGACCATTCCGCCGCCGGTTTCGAGCAGCTTTTCGGTCTCGTCGGAGATAGCGACCTGCGGCGACTTGCGCTGCGAAAGGTGCGCGCGCATCGCGTCGGGCAGGTAATGGACGTTGACCACCGCGCGCGCCACGCCCGCTTCGTCGAGCTTGTCGAGGCTATGGTCGATCAGCGTGCGCCCGGCCACCCGCACCAGCGGCTTGGGCCGGGACGCGGTGAGCGGGCGCATGCGCTTGCCCAGCCCCGCAGAGAGCACCATCGCGACGTCGCTGGCAAGGGGTCGGCTCATACCTGCCAGGTTCCTCCGCCGGCTTGGCGCAGCGCCGCGGGGATGTTCGCGCCAAACCAACGCGCCACCGGTTCGAGCGCAGGATGCGAGAGGTCGCGTTCGAGCAGGCCCCATACGCGCGGGATCAGGTCGAGGTAGCGCGCCTTGCCGTCACGCTTCCACAGCCGCACGAAGATGCCCACGATCTTGGCGTTGCGCTGCGCGCCGAGCCGCGCGTAGTCGGCGGCGAAGTCGGCGCCCGCGCCGGCAGTACGCGCATATCGGTCGAACATCGCCGCCTCGAGCTGGGGCGATACGTCGCGCCGGGCGTCCTGGAGCAGCGAGACGAGGTCATAGGCCGGATGTCCGACCAGCGCGTCCTGGAAGTCGAGCAGCCCCTGCTTGTCGAGCCCGCCCACCAGCATAAGGTTCTCGGCATGATAGTCGCGCAGCACGGTCACGCCGGGGCGCTGGCGGCCAAGCAGCGGCACCAGCACCTGCTCCCACGCCTCGGCCCAGGCCTTGCCGTCGACATAGAGGCCCTGCGCGGGGCAGTACCAGTCGACGAACAGGTTCACCTCGCGCTGGTATTCGGCTAGGGTATAGGTGTTGAACGGCCCCGGCGGCAGCCGGTGCAGCTGCGCCAGCGTATCGATCGCGGCGGCATAGATCGCGCCTTCGTCCTGCGGCCACTGGTCGAGGTAGTCGCGCATGCGCACCTCGCCGAAGTCCTCGAGCAGCACGAAGCCCCTGCTGTGCTCATCCGCGTAGACCAGCGGTGCGCGCAGCCCGTTTGCGTCGAGCCATTTCGCGGCACGAAGGAACGGCGCGGTGTCCTCGTGCGGCGGGGGCGCGTGCATCAGCATGGCGTCACCCTTGCGCGAGTGGCGCACGCGGAAATAGCGGCGGAACGAAGCGTCGCCGGGAAGCGGCTCGATCTCGGCCCCGCCCCAGCCCGCTTCGATGAGGAATGTGTCGGCCCCATCGGGCCCGGTCGTCATCATGGTTCGCGCTCTAGCCAATCGGCCCCGCGCTCGACAATGGCGAAGCGCGCGCCGTCCACGTTTTCCAGCGCGATCGAGAGGCATCCCGGCTCGTGCGCGAAGCCGCCGGCGTGTTCGGGCCATTCGGCGACCATGGCCGCGCCGTCGCGGTAGTCGTCGAGGCCGAGTTCCTCCGCCTCCGATGGATCCTCCAGCCGGTAGAAATCGGCATGGACCAGCGGCAGGCGCACCGCGGGCGGCTCGTAGAGCTCGATGATCGCGAAGCTGGGCGACGGCACTTCGCCCGCGTGCCCCAGCGCCGCGATGATCGCGCGCGCCAGCGTGGTCTTGCCCGCGCCGAGTCCGCCTGTCAGCGCGACCACATCGCCCGGACGCAAGACACCGGCGATGCACCGCCCCAGCGCCTCGGTCGCCGCGATATCGGGGAGGTCCACCCTCACGGCAGGCTGACGATCGCGCTGGTCCCCTGCCCCGGCTCGGACAGCAGTTCCAGCTTGCCGCCGTGCGCCTCGACCAGCTGGCGGACCAGCGGAAGGCCGAGACCCTGCCTGCGATCGATCGTGCGGCCGTCGGCGCTGACCTTGAGGCCTTCCATCGCGCGAACCACCACCGCAGGCTCCATGCCCCGGCCGTTGTCCGAGACGACCACCTGCACCCCCGCCTTGCGCCGCACCGCCTCGACGAGGATGCGCCCGCCCTCGGGCGTGGCCACGATGGCGTTGTCGACGAGTTGCCCGAAGGCGCGCTTCAGCCGCCGCGCGTCGCCGGTGACGCTGCCCGCCGACTTGTCTCCGCGCAGGTCGAGCGTCAGCTTGCCTTCGGCCAGCCGCTCGGCGCGCTCCTTGACCACGTCGGTCAGAAGCGGGAACACCTCGACCGGCTCCATCGCCAAGGGCAGCGTGCCCGCCTCGCTCTGCGTCAGGTCGAGCACGTTCTCGATCTGTGCGCCGAGCCTCTGGACCGAAGCGAGGATCGCCGCGACGTATTCCTTCGCCTGTTCGGGCAGCTCGCCCGCGATCCCGCTCTGCAACAGCTCCGCGAACCCGCCGATCGAGGTCAGCGGGGTGCGGAATTCATAGCTCATGTTGGCGATGAAGCGCGTCTTGACCGCGTCGGCCTCGGTCAGCGCCTCGTTGCGCTCGCGCAGCGCGGCCTGGGCCTTCTGCGAATCGGTCACGTCGAGCACGGTGAGCAGGCCGTTGCCGTCGGGCAGCGGCACGCCGGCGAACTCGAGAAAGCGCCCGTCGGCCATGGCGATCTTTCCGCGCCGGCTCTTGCGCTCGAGAGTGGCGGCGCTGATCACTTGCCCGATCTGCCCGACCTGCGCCTGGCGCTGGAGCTTCCTGGCGAGCCGGGTGAGCAGGATGTCGACACGCGGGTGCGTGTCGAGGAAAGTTTCGTCGAGCCCCCAGTCGGCGGCAAAGCGGCGGTTCCAGATTTGCAGCTTGCCGTCGGGCGCGAATACCGCAAGAGATTCGAACAGGTTGTCGAAGGTAGCGGTGCGGGTGCGCAGCAGCGTGTCGCGGGCCGAGGAGAGCTGGAGCTGCTCGGTGCGGTCCTCGAAGATGACCAGCAGCCCGCCGTCGGGCATCGGCTGACCGACCACGCGCAGGTGCGTGCCATCCTTCAGGTGCCAGGCCTCCTCGCGCGGGTCGGCGGCGAGGAACCAGCCCTGCCGCTCGCGCCGCCACTCGGGGAAGTCTCGCACTTCGGGCAGGCGCCCGGTATCGCGCATGCGGTCGAGCACCCGGTCGAATGGCGGGGAGTCGGCGATCCATGCCGGGGTCAGCCCGAAGATGCGCAGGAAGGGCTGGTTGGCGAAGACCAGGTTCCGCTTGTCGTCGAATTGCGCGATGCCCGCCGAGAGCGTGTCGAGCATGTCGCGGTGGGCATGGCGGAAGCGCTTGAACTGGCGCGTTTCCTCTTCCAGCTCCTCGATGTCGACCGCGTAGCCGGCGATGCCCTCCTCGCCCAGCGGCTGGTCGATCACGCGCATCGCGCGGCGGTTGCCGCCGATCGTGACCGAGACGATCCGCTCGATCGGCTGGCGCATCGCCAGCGCCTGCGCGGAAACCTGCGCGGCGGTGAGGCCATCGACCTTCTCGATCAATTCGACCTGGCCGGCGATGACCTTTTCCGCGTCACCGACGCCCACCGCCTCGCAATAGGCGCTGTTGACGATGCGCAGCCTGGCATCGGGCCCGCGAAACCACATCGGCATCGGCGCGGCCTCGATAAGCCCGGAGAGGCCGGTGAAGTCGCCGCGCGCCTGCGCGGTCTCGGCGCGCAACATGCGCAGCTCGGCCTCGCTGTCGGAAAAGTCGAAGAACCACGCAAGCGCGGCGCCGCCGGGCGAGACCTCGGGATCGGCGAGGTGGCCGCGCACCGCCAGTGTGGTCTCCCCGCCCCGGGGACACAGCGTGAGCCGGAACGGCGCGCCCGATTTCTGCGCGGCGCGCACCGCCCCGGCGAACTGCGAAAGCTGCACTTCGTCAAGCCCCCGCTCGCCCGCGTCGAGTTCGCTGAGATAGCCCGGCATCCGTTCGAGCCCGAGCCACCCGGCAAGCCGCGAGGGGCCCTCGATCCGCCCGTCGGCGCGGATCAGCAGCGGCAGCGCCGGAGATTCGTCGACCATCCGCGTAAGCCGCCGCACCAGCCGCTGGCTCGCCTCGGCCCGGCGCGCACGACGGCGCGCGGCAAGGATCGCCCAGCCCGCGGCGATCGCCCAGGCGGCAGCGACAAGGCCGACGATGACGAGCACGAGCTGGTCGAGGATCATTCGCGCATCGCTAGGTTGAGCAGGCGACAATTACAACCGCGCGCGTCGACTGACCGGTGCAGTACCGGAACGCAGAAGGGCCCCGCGATCACGCGGAGCCCCCTTGCAAAGCGTTCTCTGCGGTCGAACGAGGTCCCCGCCTTCGCGGGGACCCGGACAATTGTCGCTTAATAGCGATAATGGTCCGGCTTGAACGGGCCTTCCAGCGGCACGCCGATGTAGTCGGCCTGCTTCTTGCTCATCCTGGTCAGCTTGACGCCGAGCTTGTCGAGATGGAGCGCCGCGACCTTTTCGTCGAGGTGCTTGGGCAGCACGTAGACGCGGTTCTCATATTC
>JAJXVK010000061.1 GCA_021782155.1 Pseudomonadota bacterium | reverse complement strand
TCGAATCCACGAAGCTGCGCGGGTAGATCTGGTAGATCGCCGCGCCCTTCCACCATGGGGCGGTGGCGGCGGAATTGTCGGCAGCGATCAAGGACTGTTCGTTCATCGGCACGGAATACCTCAGGGGCGCGCGGCGCAGACCGCGTAGCCGAGCGGTGGAAGGGCGATGCGGACGCTGCCCGGCGCCGTGGCGGCGGTGGGACAGGGACCGGCCAGCGCCTCGAACGAGAGGCTGGCCGGATCGACCGCGACGTTGGCCTCGACCGGGGCGGTCGAGGTGTTGAAGGCGAGCACGATTTCCCTGCCCGTCTCGGGATCGAAGCGTGAAACGGCGAACAACCCGGGCTTGTCGTCGAACGCGCGCACCTTGGTCATGCCCTCGGTCAGCGCGCGATGCGAGGTGCGGATGCGCGCCAGCGCGGCGATCTCGCGATAGAGCGGATGGCTCGTGTCGAAGTTGGCGTCGGCGGTGGTGGCGCTGGTGCCGACCAGCGGCTCGTCGTTGTAGAGCGCCACCTTGCTCGGCATCATGTCCTGCCGCGCCAACTGGTCGCCGCCGTGCCCGGCAAAGCCCTGCTCGTCGCCATAGTAGATCGTCGGCACGCCGCGCAAGGTCAGCAGCATCGCGTGGCCGAGTTCGTCGCGCTTGAGCAGCTCGTCGGGCGATATGCCGGGATCGAGCGTCTTGAGGAACATCGCGAAGCGCCCGGCGTCGTGGTTGCCGAGGAACGTCGGCAGGCGCAGCGCGGCCTTCTTGCCGCCGGCGTAGAGCACGTCGTCATCGAACAGCGTCGCCAGCTCGTCGGTGCCCTTCCGGCCGCTCGCCGCGTCGACCGCAGCGCGGGCGAAAGCGAAGTCGAGCACCGATGGCAGTCCGGCGTTGCGCGTCCAGCTCGCCAGCAGCGCCGGGTCGAACTGGTCGGTCGCGACCTCGCCGAAGATGTGGAAGTTGGGGATGCCGTCGGCCTTCGCCCGCGCCAGCATGGCGGGAACGAACCGCCGCCAGAACGCCGGGTCGACGTGCTTGGCGGTGTCTATGCGGAAGCCGTCGACTCCGAACTTGTCGATCCACGCGCTGTAGATATCGATGAACCCTCTGACGACGCGGGGATTCTCGGTGGCAAGATCGTCGAGCCCGGAGAAATCGCCATATTGCGCCGATTCACCCTTCCAGTTCGTGTTGCCCCTGTTGTGGTACCATATCGGATCGTTGAGCCAGGCCGGGACCTTCTCGTGCTCCTCGTCCTTGGGAATGAAGGGGGTATAGGCGAACTCCGGGTCGGTCATCTTCCCCCAGTTCGCCGTGCTCTCGTCCTGGTCGCCCGCGAAGCCGGGGTTGATCGGCGTTCCGTTGACGCCGCCCTTCCTCGAGAACGGATAGTCCGCCTTCGAGCGGTAGGCGCAGTCGTCGCCGCATTCGCGGTACTTGATGACGTCGGCGGTGTGGTTGACCACGATGTCCATATAGACCTTCATGCCGCGCGCGTGCGCCGCGTCGATGAAGGCCTTGAACTCGGCGTTAGTGCCGAAGTGCGGATCGACCCGCGTGAAATCGGTGATCCAGTAGCCGTGATAGCCCGCGCTCTCGTCGCCCTTGGGGCCCTGCACCGGCTTGTTCCTGAACACCGGCGCAAACCAGATCGCGGTCACGCCCATGCCCTGGATGTAATCGAGCTTCTGCGTCAGCCCCTTGAGGTCGCCGCCGTGGTAGAAGCCCTTGGCGGTGGGATCGAACCCGGTGACCAGCCGGCCGCCCCTGAGCCCGCCGGTATCGTTCAACGGATCGCCGTTGGCGAAGCGGTCAGGCAGGACGAAGTAGACCACCTCCTGCTCCGGCGTGCGCGCACGGTAATCCTGCGCGGGTGCGGGCGGTGGCGCCGCCTGCGCCGCGGCAGGAAGCGCTGCCGCCAGCAAGGCAAGGGCATGCAGTCGCTTCATCGCATCAGCTCCGGCGCGGCGCAGTGGCTGGCGATGTAGTCGGCCTGGCTGGAATAGCGCTGCGCCTCGCGCATGTAGAGCGCATGGATCGTCTCGAGGTATTCGCGCAGTTCGGCTTCGGGAATCGCTTCGGCGACCGCGTGGCCGCCTGCCGGCTCGATCCCCTGACCGACCAGTACCTGGAACCACGCGACTTCGCTGAACAGCTCGTCGGCGTCGCGGAAGATGTGTCCGTTGGCGCGGAACAGCTCGATCCGGTGACCGAGGCTGTCGGGCAGCGCCATCTCGCGGCAGGCCGTCCAGAACGGCTCGTCGCGCATGTTGGCCCAATAGTGCAGGATGATGAAGTCGCGCACGCGCTCCATTTCGAAGGCGAACTGGGCGTTGTAGGCATCGCGGTCGGCCTGGGCCTGCTGGCGGCCCGGCATGAACTTGAGGATACGCGAGATCGCCGACTGGATCAGGTGGATGCTGGTCGATTCGAGCGGCTCGAGGAACCCGCTCGACAGCCCGACGGCGATCACGTTGTGATGCCAGGCGCGGGTCCGGCGCCCGGTGGTGAAGCGGATCACGCGCGGGTCGGTGACGGCCGGCGCGTCGAGGTGCGCGATCAGGCTTTCCGCCACTTCGTCGTCGCCGATGAAGGCGCTGCAATAGACGCGGCCGTTGCCGGTGCGGTGCTGGAGCGGGATGCGCCACTGCCAGCCCGCGTCGTGCGCGGTCGAGCGGGTATAGGGCGTGAAGTCCGTAACGCGTTCGCTCTGAACCGCTATCGCGCGATCACAGGGCAGCCAGCGAGTCCAGTCCTCGTAGCCGGAGCCCAACGTTTCCTCGATCAGCAGCCCGCGCATGCCCGAGCAATCGATGAACAGGTCGCCTTCGACCGTCTCGCCCGATTGCAGCCGCAGCCGCGAAACATCGCCGCTCTCGCCGTCACGATCGACGCCGACGATGGTGCCCTCGGTGCGCCGCACCCCGCGCGCCTCCGCGAATTCACGCAGGAAGGCGGCATAGAGCGACGCGTCGAAATGGAATGCATAGGGCATCGTCGGCAGCGTCTTGGCGGTGAGCGGCGCACCGCGGTGCATGCGGTCCATATGCGCGACGATGTCGTTGAGCGAATAGTCGCCCGGCGGGCCGGCAAAGCCGAGTCGCCGCCCGCGCGACCAGTAGTAGCGGAACGCGCAAAGCCCCACGTCGCGCCCGACGTCGCCGAAGGCGTGCATGTAGCGCTCGCCCGGCTTCGACCAGCCGACGAATTCGATGGCGAGCTTGAAGGTCGCCTGCGTCGCGCGGATGAACGCGTCCTCGTCGATCCCCAGCGCCTGGTTGAACATGCGGATCTGGGGAATGGTCGCCTCTCCGACGCCAATCGTCCCGATCGCGTCGGATTCGACCAGTTCGACGGAAAAACCCCGGTCGAGGAAATGCCCGAAGGCCGCCGCGCTCATCCATCCGGCGGTCCCGCCGCCGACGATCACGATCCTGAGGGGTTTCCCGTTGGCTTGAGCGTCGTTCATTCTGGCTACCTCCGCGCCCGCGAGGCGAGCGCCGTCCGGGCCGGACCCTCTCGGGAAACCGGCGTTGGAAGTTCCGGTAGACGACCGAGCGCCCCCCCGAGGGAGGGAGCGCCCGGCCAGCACCTTGCCTAGAACTTGTAGCTCACGCCAAGGTAGTAGTCCCGACCATAACGCTGATAGTCAATCACCTGGCGCGGATCGTTGTTCTGGTAGGTCACGAACGGCCGATCGGTCAGGTTCTTGCCCTCGAGCAGGATCGACAGGCCGGCGAGCGGCGAGCCATCCTGGAAGGTATAGCCGATCTGCGCGTCGAGGATCGCCTCGGCCTTCGCCGTGCGATAGGTCGGGTTGGCCGAAAGACCGGCGACCTCGGCCAGGAACGGCGCACGGTAGCGATAGCTGGCGCGAGCCTGGAAGCCATGCTTCTCGAAGTAGACCTCGGCGTTGGCGACCCAGTCGGACAGACCCGGCAGGGTGATCGCCTGCGTCGGGTTGCTGGCGAGCTTGATCGAGCTGTCAGTGTACGACGCGCTGCCAAAGAAGCCGAACCCGTCGAGCGACTTCGACAGCACCGCGAAGGGCAGCGACAGCGTCGCCTCGACGCCCATCAGTTCACCGCGGCCCGCGTTCTGCGGCGCCGAGACGAGGCCCAGTGTCGTGCCCAGGCCGGTCAGGCCGGTGGCCGCGGCAGAGAAGTCGTAGACATAGCTCTGGCTCGGGTCGACGTAGTTGGTCAGGTGCTTGAAGTACCCGGCCACCGAGACGTAGCCGCCCTTCGAGAAGTAGTGCTCGAGCGACGCGTCGACATTGGTCGACTGGTAGGGCCGCAACTGCGGGTTGCCACCGTTGGCGCCGAAGTAGGTGTGGCCACTCTGGACGTCGGTACCGGTGTAATAGACCGGGTTGGTGGTGAATTCGAGGTTGACCCGTTCCTGGTCCATGCGCGGACGGACCATCGTCTGCGATGCGGCAAGCTTGAGGTAGGATGCCGGCATCAGCTCGACCGACAGGTTCGCGCTCGGCAGGACGTTCCAGTAGTTGTCACCACCCGAAGCCGGAACGACGGTCACCGCACCGGTGGTGCTGTCGAAGTTCGAGATCGAACCGTTCGAGCTCTGGCTGGTGTGGACCACCTGCACGCCGAGCGAGCCGGCCACCGCCTTGCCGCCAAGGTCGCCGTCGAGCTTGAGCATGGCGTAGCCGGTCCACACGTTCTCGGTGACCGAGTTGTCGCGAACCAGCGAGACCGGGCGGTTGTCGTAGACAGCGTTCAGCGAGTTGTCGTAGATGTACAGCGGGTTGAGCGCCAGCATCTGCGGAACGCCGAGGTAGGCGAGCGGAACACTGCCGATGATCGCCGCGCTCGGAACCGCCGCGAATTGCGGCGTGCCGCTCGACACGGTGCAGTTCGTGCCACCACCGATCGGGCACAGGAAGTACGACAGGAAGTTCGACGTCTTCTTGCGGTGGCTGAAGTTGCCGCCAATCTCCCAGCCGTGGATCAGGCCGCCGCCGGCGAACTCGCCGTCGAGGCTGGCGCGCAGCGCGGCGAGATCGTCCTTGAAGCTCGGCTTGTTGAGGAAGCCGGCCTGCACCACCGCGGTGGTGCCGTTGTAGCCCCAGCCCTGCGGGTCGGTGATGCCGAACACCGAAGCGTCGGCGTAGTTCAGGGTCGGCACGATGTTGAAGGTGCCGTCCGGATTGGCCGTGACGTGGACCGTGTCGCCCGGACCCGAACCCTTGTAGCCCTGACCGGTATAGGTCTCGAGCAGGAAGTCGGTGCGCTTTGCGTGCGAATAGCTGGCGTCGATCGTCAGGTGCGTGGTGTCACTCAGCGTGAACACGTTGTTCCAGCCCGCCGAGAAATTGTCCGCCTTGCGCCGGTTCAGGTCGTTGCGCTGCACCGCGTGGACGTCGGTGTAGGTGACATCGGTGACCAGTCCGTTCGACGCTGTGTAGGTCGGGTCGATACCCGCGCCCGACCAGGCGAGCGGGAACTCGATGCCGCGCAGGTGCTGGGTTTCCTTGAACTTCGAATAGAGCAGGTCGAGCGTCGAGTGGAAATTGTCGCTCGGCTGCCATTCGAGCGTGGCGACCGCGCCATAGCGCTCGAGCATGTTCGACTGGACATAGGGCTTGGCGCCGCCAAGAACCAGGTTACCGCCGACGCGGCTGTCGTTGGGGAAGCCCCAGGCGTTGTAGCGTTCGTCCTGCGAGGGCGAACGCGTCGCCGAAACGCCGATCGCGATGCCGAAGGTGTCGTCGGCGAACTTGTCGACGTAGGTGGCCGAGGCGCGGTAGCCGTAGCGGCTCGAATCGGGGTTGAGCGACTTCATGCCGTTCATCTGGCCGCGCAGCTGCATCGAGACGACCCGGCCCTTTTGCGCCAGCGGGCGCAACATGCGCAGGTCGACCGTGCCCGAGATGCCCGCCGCGACGAGCGAGGGATTGGCCGCCTTGTAGACGACCACGTCCTTGAAGAACTCGGACGGATACTGGTCGTATTCGACGCCGCGGTTGTCGCCGACGGTCACCTGTTCGCGGCCGTTGAGCAGCGTGGTGCCGAAGTCGGGCCCGAGGCCGCGGATCGAAAGGCGCTGGTCGCGGCCTTCGAGGCGCTGCGCTGTCACGCCCGGCAGGCGGGCCAGCGAGTCCGCGATCGAAACGTCGGGCAACTTGCCGATGTCTTCGGCCGAGACCGATTCCACGATGGTCGGCGACTTGCGCTTGATCGCCGCGGAAGCATCGAGCGAAGCGCGAAAGCCGGTGACGACGATGGTGCCGTCGCTGGTGTCGCCGCTGTCGCCGGCCTGCGGGGCGGCGCTGTTCGCCGCCTGGGCATGCGCGGCGGCGGGGATGGCCAGCGCGGCAGTGATCGCGAACATCGAACTGCCGATGCTGCGCGCGGTGAATGCACGGAATGTCATGGTCTGTGTTCCCTCCCAACCGGCGCGGTTCGCCGGAAAATTGCCCCGGGCACCTGTCTGTTCCAGGCGCCGTGTGATGAGAGGAATACGCAGCCATCGGTGTGGCAAATAGTTGGCATACGTATACCGCAGCGAATGCATTTGCGATTGCGACATTTTCGCAACGCTCGGTGTCATGGTTTATGCAGCTGTTTCAATTCACTTTTCTGGATCGTGCATTGAATTGCATATGATCCCTCGCCCCTCTACAGTCACCGCACAAGGCACGGGTTCAAAGCCGGGCCGCGGAGGGGATAGCAATGGGCCGCAAGCCTTCGAACAAGCCGACGAGCTTCGATATCGCCTACCTTGCCGGCGTATCGCAGCCGACCGTAAGCCGGGCGCTGCGCGGCAGCCGCTCGATCAGCCAGGCCACGCGCGAACGGATTGAACGCATCGCGCGCGAGATCGGCTACACGGTCGACAAGAACGCCTCCTCGCTGCGCAGCCAGCGCTCGAACACGCTGGCGCTGCTGTTCTTCGAGGACCCGACGCCCGACGAATCCAACATCAACCCGTTCTTCCTCGCCATGCTCGGCTCGATCACGCGGCACTGCGCGAACCGCGGGCTGGACCTGCTGATCTCGTTCCAGCGGATGGAGGACGACTGGCACCAGCGCTATCAGGACAGCCACCGTGCCGACGGGCTGATCCTGCTCGGCTACGGCGACTACACTCTCTACGAGAGCCGGCTGCGCCAGCTGGTGCGGCAGGAAACGCATTTCGTGCGCTGGGGATCGGTCGACGACAGCATGATCGGCGCGACCGTGGGTTCGGACAACTTTGGCGCCGGACGGCTGGCGGGCGAGCACCTGCTGGCGCGCGGTCGGCGGCGCATCGCCTTCATCGGCACCGCCGACGGGCACTATCCCGAATTCCAGGCCCGTTACAACGGCCTGAGCAAGGCGGTCATCACCGCCGGGATCGGGATCGATCCCGCGCTCCAGATCGACGCCATCACCTCCGAGGAAGCGGGTCGCGCCGCCACCCGGCAACTGATCGAAGCCGGCGTCGGGTTCGACGCGATCTTCGCCGCGAGCGACCTCATCGCCATCGGCGCGATGCGCGCGCTGGCCGAGCGCGGGCTGAAGGTGCCCGACGACATCGCCATTGTCGGGTTCGACGACATTCCTCCCGCCAGCCTCACCTCGCCGCCGCTCACCACGGTGATGCAGGACCTGCGCGGCGCGGGCGAACTGCTGGTCGAAACGCTGCTTGCGCAGATCGAGGACCGGCCCGGTCCGCCCGCCGAACTGCCCACACGGCTGATCGTGCGCGGCTCGACGGGAGGCTGATTCCGCGCGTCGCGCGGCGCAGTATTCGTATACGCATCATTGCCGCGCCGCGCCTTACGTGCGACCGGAAGGCGACAAGACAGGCCGCACGCAATCGTTCGCGGCCGCGCGAGAGGATGCGCATGGAACAGCCCACGGGCAAACCGCTTCAGTCGCTGGCCGGACTGTGGAACATCAGCTTCGGCTTCTTCGGGATCCAGATCGGCTTCGCGCTGCAGAACGCGAACATGAGCCGCGTGTTCCAGTCGCTGGGCAGCAGCATCGACGACCTGCCCGCGCTGTGGGTGGCGGCCCCGCTGACCGGCCTGCTGGTCCAGCCGATCATCGGCCACATGTCGGACCGCACCTGGCTGGGCCGGTTCGGGCGGCGGCGGCCCTATTTCCTCGCAGGCGCGCTGCTCGCCACGATCGCCCTCGTCGCCATGCCGCAGGCGGGCGGGCTGCTCTACGCCGCGCTGCTGCTGTGGATGCTCGATGCGAGCCTCAACGTCTCGATGGAGCCATTCCGCGCCTTCGTGGGCGACATGCTGCGCAAGGACCAGCACACTGCCGGATATGCGGTGCAGACCGCCTTCATCGGCGCGGGCGCGGTGGTCGGATCGATCTTCCCCTATGTGCTCGACCACTTCGGCGTGTCGAACATGGCGGCGGGCGGCGGCGTGCCCGACACGGTGCGCTACAGCTTCTGGGCGGGCGGCGCGGCGCTGCTTGCGGCGGTGCTGTGGACCGTGCTGTCGACGCGCGAATATTCGCCTGATGAGCAGGCCGCGTTCGGCGTCCACGAGGACGATACCGACGAAGCGCGCACCACCGGCTCGCTCGCAGCGCGGGGCTTCGGCGGCGCTTTTGCGTGGATCGCGGCGGGCGCGGTGGTCGCTTTCATCGTGCGGCAATGGAACCTCGAAAAGGAGGTCTACCTCCTCGCCGGACTGCTCGCCGCCTACGGCCTCGCCACGATCGCGGCGATCCTGCTCGCGCGCGGTGGGCGCGAAACGAGCATGCTCGCTTCGATCGTCGGCGACTTCTCGGGCATGCCGCCGGTGATGAAGCGGCTGGCGCTGGTGCAGTTCTTCAGCTGGTCGGCGCTGTTCATCATGTGGATCAACACCACGCCCGTCGTCGCGCAGAACTTCTTCGGTTCGGCCGACCCGGCGAGCGCCGCCTACCAGGACGGCGGCAACTGGGTGGGCGTGCTGTTCGCGGTCTACAACGGCGTCGCCTCGATCGCGGCGCTGGCGCTACTGCCGTTCCTGTCGCGCAGGATCGGCAAGGCGCGCACGCACATGGTGTGCCTGCTGGCGGGCGCGGCGGGTTATGCCAGCTTCTTCGTGTTCCGCGACGCGCAGATGCTGCTGGTCAGCGAGGTCGGCGTGGGCGTGGCCTGGGCCTCGATCCTCGCCATGCCCTATTCGATCCTCGCCTCGAGCCTGCCGCAGCAGAAGCTGGGCATCTACATGGGGCTGTTCAACGTCTTCGTCGTGGTGCCGCAATTGCTGGTGGCGACGGTGATGGGCTCGATCATGAAGCACTTCTTCCCCGGCGAGCCGATCTGGACGATGGCCTTCGCGGCGGGAACGCTGGTGGTCGCGGCGGTGGCGATGATGGGGGTCAGGGTGCCGGGCGAAAGCGCCTGACGCGGCTTGCCCCGCCCTACTCGGGCACCGCCTCCATCAGCACGCGGCACTTCTCTTCCATCGCCTCGCGGAAGACGTTGTGGGTGATGACGTACATCTCGTCGGCCAGGATCGCTTCGGCGACCATCTCGCCCACATCCTCGGGCTCCATCCATTCCTCGCCGACCTGCCGCTCGCCCAGCTTCGCCTCGCTCTCGGCGAAGCCGCTCCCTTCGCGCAGGTGCGCGGGGCGGTTCTTGGCGGCTTCGTGGATGTTCGACTTGACCCAGCCCGGGCACAGCGCGGTCACGCCGATGCCCTGCTCGCCTAGGTCGGCGCGGATGTTCTCCGAGATGTTGAGTACTGCCGCCTTGCTCGCGGCGTAGATCGCGAGGAAGCCCGGCATCCGCGTCGTCGCGGCGAGCGAGGCGGTATTGACGATATGCCCGCCCCGCCCGTGCGCCAGCATCTGCGGCATGAAGGTGAGGATGCCGTTGATCACTCCGCCCAGGTTCACGCCCATGCCGAAGTCCCAGTCGGCGAAAGTGGACTTCGTGAGCGGCCCTTCGAGCCCGACCCCGGCATTGTTGACGAGAATGTCGATGCCGCCATGTTCGGCCTGCATCCGCTCGGCGATCTGCGCGTAGGCGGCGCGGTCGGTGACGTCGAGTTCGACCGCGGTCACCCGGTTGTCGAGCCCCGCCGCCTTGAGCTTCTCCAGCGCGGTTTCGATGTGATCGGCGCGCATGTCGGCGATCACCACGAAGCATGCGCGCTTCGCCAGCGCATGGACGATGCCGTAGCCGATGCCCGAAGCGCCGCCGGTGACGAAGGCGGTGCGGCCCTCGAAGCTTTCAATTGCCATAGAATGTCGGTCCTTCAAACGGTCGGGTCGATCAGCACCTTGCACTGGTGCGTGCGCTTCTTCAGCCCCTCGAAAACGTCGGGAGTCGAGGCGAGCGAGATCGTGTCGGTGACGAGATGGCGCGGCTCGGCCGCCCCGCAGTCGAGCGCGTCCAGTGCTGCTTCGTATTCCTGCCGGGTGAAGAAGGCCGAAGTGATGAGCCGGATCTCCTTCGACAGCATGGCGAAGGAATTGAACGTGTCGGGCCGCGTACACAGCCCCAGCAGCAGGATCGTGCCGCGGCTCCTCACCTGCTCCACCGCCTGCGCGATCAGTCCGGGCATGCCCACGCATTCGAATACCACGTCGGCCTTGCCGCCCAGCGCGCGCTCGGCGCTGCCCACCGGGTCGGCCGGATCGACCACGAAGTCGGTCGCCCCCATGTCGAGCGCGCGGGCTCGCTGGTAGTCCGAGATGTCCTGCACCACCACGCGGCCCGCGCCATGGCACCGCGCCCAGAACGCGACCGCCAGCCCGATCGGCCCGGCGCCGAGGATCAGCACGCGGTCGCCGGTCTTCATCGCGCTCATGTTCACACCGTGGAGCGCGACCGCCAGCGGTTCGATGATCGCGCCGTCGGCGATGCTGGCGGATTTCGGCAGCTTCACGCACTGGTTGGGGCGGGTGAGCGCGTATTCGGCATAGCCGCCGCCCTGGAGGCCGAATGTCTCGCACCACGCGATCTCGCCCGCCTTGCACGCCGGGCACTGGCCGCAGCTCATCAGCGGGATGACCGAGACGAGATCGCCCGTGGCGAAGCCTTCCACCCCCTTGCCCAGCGCCACCACCTCGCCCGCGAACTCGTGTCCGAGCACCGAGCCGGCGCCCTGCCCGTAGGCCGCGTCCTCGGTCATGTGCAGGTCCGAGCCGCAGATGCCGCAGCGGCCCACCTTGACCACGACCTGGCCGGCCTCGGGGGTGGGATCGGCCAGCGTTTCGACCACCAGCGGCTTATGCAGCCCCTGCATCACGGCGGCGCGCATTGTCTCTCTCCTTTGTGGGCGGCTTCAGTGAGCCGTCTGGCCCCCGTCTATCACGAATGTCGCGCCGTTGATGAAGCTCGCGCCATCGCTGCACAGGTGCAGCACGGTGCCCGCGATCTCTTCAGGCTGCGCAGCGCGGCCCGAGACGTTGCCGGCGAAGAACGCAGCGCGGAATTCCGCGCTGTCGGCCCAGTGCTGGGTCATCGGCGTGACGACGAAGCCCGGCGCGATGCAATTGGCGCGGATGTTCGCTTGCGCATACTCGACCGCCGCCGCCTTGGTCAGCCCGACCACCGCGTGCTTCATCGCGACATAGGCCGACATGTTGGGATCGGCGATCAGCCCGCCGACCGAGGCGGTGTTGACGATCGCGCCGCCGCCCACTTTCAGGAAATGGCGGATTTCCGACTGCATCGCGTAGAACACGCCCTTGAAGTCTACATCGACGGCAAGGTCCATCTCTTCGGGCGGCACCTCGTGCAAGGGGCGCTGCGGCGGGAGCACGCCGGCGTTGTTGAACGCCGCGTCCATCCGCCCATAGGCCTCGACGCAAGCCGCCACGAGCGCATCGAGCGCCTGCGGCGCGCGCACGTCGGTGACGAGGAATTCCGCGGTCCCGCCCGCCTGTCGGATGATCTCCACCGTCTCGCCGGCGCGGTCGTCGACGTCGCCGATCATCACCTTCGCGCCCTCTTCGGCGAAGGCCTTTGCCGTGGCGCGGCCGATTCCCGTGGCGCCGCCGGTGACGAGCACCGCCTTGTCAGCGAAACGCATCATTCTTCCCATGCCTTTTCTTCGCCCATGGCGACCTTGGAGGAATTGCCGAGCAGGAAATCGCCCAACACATCGACCGAGCCCGGAAATGCCGCCTGAACCTTGGCGCGCAGGTCGGCCGAATCCTTCGACGCCGCGACCAGCTTCGGCCATTCGGCGATGTAGCGGCGGCTGTAGTCGAGCCCCGACGCGTCGTTGGGCAGACCCGGCTTCGAATGACCGGGCACGACCATCACCGGATGAAGCGCGGCAAGGCGGTCGAGCGACTTGCCCCATGCAGCGATCGCCGCCGGGTCGTGCTCGCCGAACCACAGGTACATCCCGTTGTAGACGAGATCGCCGGGGAACAGCGCCTTGATCGAAGGCACCCACAGCGCGGTGGCGTGAACGTGGTCGCCCTGCATCGGACCCAGCACCTTCAATTCGCGGCCTTCGAGCATGATCGTGTCGCTCGCAAGGGCCATAGGGGCGGTGGGGTGGCGCGGCGCGTTCATGCCCAGCATCGGGCTCCAGCGCTTGACCTTGAACGGCAGCGACTTCCAGATGTCGGAGACGACGGTCGGAGCGGCCACGATCTGCACGTCGGGGAACGCGTCCTTGATCACTTCCATCGCGAAATAGTGATCGGGATGATCGTGCGTCACGAACACGAGGGTCAGGTGCTTGCCGCTATCGAGCACCATGGCGACCACACGATAGGCATCGGCCCGCGTGAAGGGCGCATCGACCAGCACCGCGTCGTGCTCGCCCTCGATCAGCGAGATGTTGGCATAGAGCGAGCCTGCGCTGGTACGCAAAACCTCGACCTTCAGCGGCTCGGCCGGCTTGTCCTGCGCCAGAGCGGGAACAGCCGCGAGCGCCGCCACCATCGCGAGAATGGTCCTGATCATCATGCTATCCCCGATTTGCCGCGCGCGATCACATGACCCGGATCGAGCGCCTGTTTGATCGCGGCGTTCACCTTGCGGTTCACTTCGCCGTATTGCTGCGCCACGAGGTCCATCGCCTGCACCCCGGTGCGATAGCTGGCCCAGCCGTGCTCGCCGAAGCCGGTGACCAGTTCGCTGTAGCAATCCGCCGCGCGCTTCTCCTCGTCGGGGTCCGACTTGTCGTAAAGCAGCGCGATGATGTGGTGCAGCTCGCGGCTGCCGATGGCGAAGGCGGGGGTATAGTCGAAGCCGTGCCTGCCGAGGATCTGCTTGGCGAGCGCGATCTGCCCCTGCGTCTCGCTGCCCTTGGCGGGCGCGACCGGGGCAAACCACGCAAGGCCCCCGCCCGCGCCGCGCCAGCGCACGATGCCGATCTCCTCCAGGCTCAGCCCGCCCTGCATCAGCGTGGCATGGTGGTGGAAGTAGGGGTTGCCCTGCATCTCCTCCTCGGTGAGCACCTCGCCGCCGATCGCCTCGAAGGCGGAGCGCACGATCTTCTCGCTCTCCTCGATCATCGCCGGCGTGCCGTCGAGCGCGACGTAGGTGTTCCACATGCCGAGGCCGACCTTCTTCGCCGCCTCCTCGAACACCTCGTCCGGCACCGGCTCGGGCTTG